>CAZXFU010000022.1:0-18435 GCA_964640345.1 uncultured Eubacteriales bacterium | reverse complement strand
GCCAAAGCTGGAGTTAACAATAAGGCATAAATTGCTAAAAAAATAATGGAAAATTTTTTCATAAACACACATCCTCGTATAATATGTTTATAAGGTCAAAAACAATCATATAAACATACCCTTTTTTCCATTTTAACTTATAATTAACTTTTAGTCAAATTTATTTGTAATATTTTAGTAAAATTTGACTAAAAATATATGATTTTGTGTCGAAATCTTTCCTTTTTTTCTTAAACTTACCACTAATATATCTAAAAAAATTTTACGATAAGTTAATTAGAATTTATGATTTAATTCCATTTAGTGTGGAAAGCACCATAAATAACCGCTTGATTATGCGATTTGTAGGGTTTAAAATATTTATGATGAGATGAGTTACAATTAGAGGAATTTTTATTTCTTAAAATATAAAGGTGCAGAAAGTTTTGAAGGGGAGACTACCATGGATGAGATAAAAAAGATTATGAAAAGACAGATACTTCCGGTTTTACCGCTTAGGGGAATTATAGTATTTCCTCATATGACACTTCATTTTGATGTGGGAAGAAGTAAGTCTGTGAGGGCTATAGGGGAGGCTATGAGAAATCATCAATTGGTGTTTTTGGTTGCTCAGACAGATGCTTCAACCGAAGAGCCGGATGAAAACGGTGTTTATAAGGTTGGAACTATAGCTATGATTAGGCAGATACTTCGCTTACCCGGAGATGCTTTAAGAGTTTTGGTTGAAGGTATAAGTAGGGCTGAAATTGCAAATTTTACTCAGACAGATCCGTATTTTGAAGCGGAAATTTGCGAAAAAGTGTTTATTTCGGATAAGCAAAATAAGGCTGAAGTAAAGGCTCTTATGAGAAAGACTATATCTGTTTTTGAAGAGTATGTTAATTTAAATCAAAAGATAAATCCGGATTTGTTTAGTAAGGTTTTGGAAATTCAGGAAATTAGTGAACTTAGCGATATAATTGCTGCAAACAGTACAATCCCTGCTGAAGATAAACAGGTTGTTTTATCTGAATTTGATTCTAAGGTTAGGTTGGAAAAGCTAATAGGGTGCTTATCTAAAGAAATTGAAATTTTAAATCTTGAAAAAGATATTAGTTTAAAGGTAAAGCAACAAATAGACAAGATGCAGAAGGAGTATTATTTAAAAGAGCAGATTAAGGCTATTCAAAATGAATTGGGTGATAAAGATGGCGTGGCAGGAGAGATTGCTGAATATCGGGAGAAGTTTAAGGAGCTTGGACTTCCGGATGAAGTCGCAACCAAGGTTGAAAAAGAGCTTGATAGATTACAAAAGATGCAGTCAGGTTCTGCGGAAGGGTCGGTAATAAGAAATTATCTCGATTGTATAGCAGAGCTTCCATGGAATAAGAAAACAGAAGATTTTATTGATTTAAAGAAGGCTAAGGAAGTTTTAGATCATGATCATTATGGACTGGAAAAAGTTAAAGACAGAATAATTGAATATCTTGCAGTTAAAAAGATGACAAATTCTTTAAATGGTCCTATTCTTTGTTTATATGGTCCTCCGGGAGTTGGTAAAACTTCTATTGCAAAGTCTATTGCAAAGGCTGTTAATAGGAATTATGTTAGATTATCGCTAGGCGGTATAAGAGATGAGGCTGAGATTAGAGGTCATAGAAAGACTTATGTCGGAGCTATGCCTGGTAGGATTATTACGGCTATGAAGCAAGCCGGCAGTAAAAATCCCCTTATTTTGTTAGACGAGATAGATAAAATGAGTTCGGATTTTAAGGGCGATCCGGCTTCTGCAATGCTTGAAGTTTTAGATGCTGAACAAAATTTTGCTTTTAGAGATCATTTCTTAGAAGTGCCGTTTGATTTATCAGATGTGATGTTTATTATGACGGCAAATAGCTTAGATACTATTCCTCGTCCGCTTCTTGATAGGATGGAGATAATTACGTTATCTAGTTATACAGGTGAAGAAAAATTAAATATTGCTACAAAGTATTTAATTCCTAAGGAAATTGAAAAACATGGGCTTAAGAAAAATGCGATTTCTATGAATAATAGTGTTGTCAAAGTGATTATTGACGGTTATACGAGAGAAGCCGGTGTAAGAATGTTAGAGAGAGAGATTGCGACAATTTGCAGGCGTGTTGCACGAGAAATTTTGGAGAATGATGTCGATAGAGTTACTATTACGAATAAGAATTTAGAGGAGTATTTAGGACCTGTTAAGGTTATGCATGACAAGGCTAACAAGAAAAATGAAGTTGGGATTGTTACCGGTCTTGCATGGACAGCTGTTGGAGGAGAGATATTAAATATTGAAGTTAATACAATGCCGGGAAATGGCAATTTAGAGTTGACCGGGCAACTCGGAGATGTCATGAAGGAATCCGCAAGAGCCGGATTTAGCTATATAAGGTCAATTGCAGATAAGTTAGATATTCCAAAAGATTTTTATAAGACTATGGATATTCATATTCATATTCCGGAAGGAGCTACTCCAAAGGATGGCCCGTCAGCAGGTATTACGATGACTACAGCTGTGATTTCGGCTTTAACCGGAGTAGAGGTTAAGCATGATGTTGCGATGACCGGAGAAATTACGCTAAGAGGCAGAGTATTGCCTATCGGAGGTCTTAAAGAAAAGGTTTTTGCAGCATTTAGGGCAGGAATTAAAACTATAATCATTCCGGAAGATAATGTTAAAGACTTAGATGAAATCCCTGATAATATAAGGAATAAGATTAAATTTGTTCCGGCAAGTTCTATGGAGACAGTATTAAATATTGCTCTTGCTAAAAAAGTCCTTTCGGAAAAATGTATTGAGAAGAGTGTAATGGAGTTCTCGGGTACGGCTGAGTATCATCACGTGGAGATGGTGGAGCAATAAGTTTAGATGATGCAAACGTTAAATAATAAAAGGGAAATTGGGTATAATTTTTGTATAAGATTTTGCAAAAGAAGGAAGTTTTTATATTATAAAGAATTATTGTTATTAGTTTTTGATGTTAAGGAGGAATTTTCAGATGGAACTTGCAAGTGGTGTTAGAGCGAATTTAGTTAGGACTAATAAGTTTAAGACAAATATGTTAGGCGTGTTTTTTTCTGTGCCTATGACTTTTGAAAATGCCAGTGTTAATGCACTTATTCCGGCTGTTTTAAGAAGAGGAACAAATATTTATCCTACTATGAGGGATATTTCTAAGAAGTTAGAAGAACTTTACGGAGCTAAGTTTGATTGCGGTATTTCTAAGAAGGGCGATGTTCAGGTTATAAGATTTTACGGTGAAATTGTTAATAGGAAGTTTGTTGGGGAAAATCATGATATTTTTTCTGATTTTGCTGATGTTATTAAGGACGTTATTTTTAATCCTGTTTTAAATAACGGTTTGTTTAAAGAAGAATATATTAGTCAAGAAAAAGCACAGGTTAAGGATATTATTGAGTCCAGAAAAAATGACAAGGTTCAATATGCTTTAGAGAGATGCTATGAGATTATGTTTGAGAATGAACCGTATGGTATTTCCGAGTTTGGAACTGTTGAGGGAATTGATAAGATTTCGACTAAGGAGCTTACAGAGGTTTATTATAATATGCTAAATAACTATCAGGTGGATATTGTTATGGCTGGAGATATTGATGACGAGGAGTTTAATAATATTGTTTCAAAGTTTGATTTTAAGCCTAGAACTCAGCTTGTTATTAAAACCAATAAAATTGTTCATGTTGATAAGGTTAAAGATTCCACCGAGACTTTTGATATTAATCAAGGCAAACTTTCTATGGGCTTTAGGGTTAATTTAGATGTTAATACGGATGATTATTATAAGATGCTCGTGTATAACGGAATTTTAGGCGGGGGAGTACAGTCTAAATTATTCCAAAATGTTCGCGAAAAGAATAGTCTTGCTTACTATGCGTTTTCAAGATTTGACAAGATTAAAACTGTTATGGGAATTAGCTGTGGTATTGAAATTCAAAATTATAAGAAGGCTAAAGATACAATTTTAGAACAAGTGGAAGATATGAAAAAAGGTAATATAACAGAATATGAGTATAATACGACAATAAAGACTTTAGAGAACAGCTTAAATTCTATGAGGGATGAACAGGCTCAGATGCTTGACTTTAATTATACGCAGATTCTTACAGGCAACCATAGGTCTTTGGAGGAGATTATTGATAATTTGCATAAAGTGACTGTTAATGATATTGTTGGAATTGCAGATAAGATTGAACTTGATACTGTATATTTTATGACCGGAAAACAAGCGTAGGAGGAAATGGGTATGGATGTTATAAAGAATGATATATTAAATGAAAAGATGTATAAGGTTGAGTATAAGAATGGGTTAAGAGCGTATGTTATGCCAAAACCGGGTTACCAAAAGACTTATGCGATGTTTGCTACAAATTTTGGTTCTATCGATGATAAGTTTATTAATCCGGAAAACGGCGAAGTTGTTGAGGTGCCGGACGGTGTCGCTCATTTTTTGGAGCATAAGTTGTTTTCAATGAAAGACGGAAGTGCGATGGATAAATTTGCAGAAATGGGTTCAAGTTCTAACGCGTATACAAGTTTCACACATACTGCATATTTATTCTCTTGTACTGAAGGGTTTGACGAGAGTTTTAAGCTGCTTTTAGATTTTGTTCAGCATCCGTATATTACTGATAAAAGTGTTGAGAACGAAAAGGGAATTATAGGTCAAGAAATAAGGATGTACGAAGATGATCCTGATTGGCAGGTTTATTTTAATTTTATAAATTGCTTGTATAATGATTTTTCTGTTAAAAAGGATATTGCCGGTACTGTTGAGAGTATATCCGGGATAGATAGAGAGTTATTGTATAAATGCTTTAAATCTTTTTATGATCCTTCAAATATGGTTATTTTTGTTGTAGGGGATATTGAACCTCAAGATGTGTTTAAAATTATTGAGGAAAATGTTCCGGTTAATAATGATAAAGTTGATATAAAACGGTTTTATAAGGATGAGCCAATGAAGGTTGCTAAGACTCGTAATGAGGCTGCTTGTGATGTTTCTATGCCTATATTTATGTATGGATTTAAAGTAGATCCTAAGATGAAGGATATTGCAAAAACAGAAATTTCACTTGACATATTGCTTGAAATACTTACAGGTAAGAGCTCGGATTTATATGAAAAGTTATATGAAAGCGGCTTAGTTACTTCGCCATTTGGTGTAGATATTACTTTAGAGAAAGAGTATGCATTTTTTAATGTTTCAGGTGAATCGAGAGAGCCGGATAAAGTTATTGATGAGATTAAGGATGCTATTTTAAAGTTAAAAAATGATGGCATTGATGAGGTGGCTTTTGAAAGAATTAAGAAAAGACTATTAGGAGATTATATTAGGCAGTTTAACTCTGTAGATAAGATTGCTCATATGTTTATGGCTAACATTTTTAGAAATGTGGATATATTTGAATATGTTAATAAATATATGGATGTTACGGTTAGTGACGTTAAGAATGTTTTAGATAAGTACTTTGATTTTGAAAAAGAGGCTGTTTCTATTGTTAAGGCGTAACAAATTATGCCGAACCTTATCGAGAAATAGTATAAAAGTGATTAAAAATGCGATTTGTTTTAATTGACAGGTCGCATTTTTTGTCGGATAATTTTGTTGTAGGCGTAAATATTACATTTTTAGAGGTGGATTCTATGGAATTAAAGTTGAGTGGAACGGCTACAGTGCAAAATGTTACGTCTGAATTTATTTTAGAGTATTATTTGATAGAAGATTATGAAGAAAATTTTGGTTTTAAAATTGACAAAAAAGAGCGAAAATCCGGAGAATTTGTTTTATGCGAGGAATATGTTTCGGAATATACTACAAGTGATATTGAGGAGGCTAACAGAATTTTGGATGTGCTTACAAAGAATGTAGTTACGCCAACTACGGCGGATAATGTTTTACAGGATATGGGATTGATTAATTATTGCTAGAATGTGCTTTGCTTATGAGCAGTGGCTGTATATATTTCCGCTAAATAGTGGGGTTGTTGATATTTTTAGGTTAAATGTGGTAGTATTTATTTGGGTGATATGTATGAAAAAAGAAGTTATTTTTATTAGTTTGTACAACTTGGTCTTTTTAGGGATGGCGATAGTTTTTAGCGTGATTGAAGATAATAAAGTTAGTTTCCCATATATATTGCTTTTACTTCTTATTTCGGATTTCTTTATTATTTATTACCAAAGAAAGACTATGGAGAATGAAAGAAGGCAACTTATAAAGTTAAAGGAAAATCAAGAAATGCTTATAGAACAAGAGAGATTATCTTCTTTAGGTCAACTAATAGGCGGTATCGCTCATAACTTAAAGACTCCGATTATGTCTATATCAGGAGCTTTGGAAGGAATTAGCGATTTAGTAAAAGAGTACGACGAGTCAATTGAAGATAAAAATGTTACTTTAAGCGATCATCATGAAATAGCATCGGATATGAAAGAATGGATTGGGAAAATTAGACCGTATCTTAGCTACATGACTGAAGTTATTGACGCGGTAAAGGGTCAAGCTGTTTCTATGAATACAGCTTCAAACGGCAGTTTTTCCGCTAAGGAGCTTATTTTAAGGACTCAAATTCTTATGAAGGATGAACTAAAACGTCACAATTGCAATTTGAATTCAGATGTTAATGTTAAAGATGAAACTGAAATAAGCGGACAGCTGAATGCTTTGGTACAGGTTTTGGATAATTTGATTATAAATGCGATGGATGCGTATGGAGAAGAAGGCGGAGATATAGAACTTAAAATTTATGAGGATGATAAAAAGGTATATTTTGAGGTTAAGGATTATGCCGGAGGAATAGCGGATAATATTAAAGATAAGATTTTTAGTGAAATGGTTACAAGTAAAGGTAAGAACGGAACCGGTTTGGGATTATATATGTGCTATTCTACTATTAAGGGAAAGTTTAATGGCGATATGAGATTTGAAACGGAAAACGGTAGTGGTACTACGTTTTTTATTGGGTTGAATAAGAAAGATGATGTAGGAAGTTCAAAAAGATAAGAAGTTAAAAAATCAGTTTTTTGCAACACATTTTTAGCCTGTGGAGACTCCACAGGTTTTTTGGTTTCTAATAATTAATTATATGGAAACTTGACTGTTAGTCCAGTAGACCTATAGGACGAATCAAAAAGAAAAAAGAAGAAAAAACAAGAAAATGAGATATTTAAAACTTGTGTTTCTCATTCTAAAATTGTATATTGTTATTACAGCAAAAAACACAAGATATTGTTATGTAAGTTTCTTCCAAATACTAAATATTGTGTATAAATTACCGATATATGTTTCGGGTTTTATGAAGGAACTACATTTTAATTAATTTAAGGGGGATGCGAGATGGTAACAAAAATTAGAAAGAGAAGCGGAGAAATAGTAGATTTTTATCAAGAAAAAATCACAAGAGCTATTTTTAAAGCGGCGCATGCTTGTGGCGGAGAGGATTATTCTAAGGCAGAGAAATTATCCGATGAAGTTATGAAAATCGTGGAGGCGAAATACGGAGATACTGTTCCGGATGTAGAGGATATACAGGATATAGTTGAAAAAGTTTTAATTGAAAACGGTCACGCTAAGACTGCTAAGGCGTATATTCTTTATAGGGAAAAACGTAAGGGTGCAAGAGAAACAAATGCTTTAATTGGTGGAACTATTGATATGTTTAGCAAGTACCTTGGGGATAAAGATTGGCGTATTAAAGAAAATTCTAATATGCAAAAGAGTATAAACGGACTTAATAACTACGTAAGAGAAGCTTTTACAAGAATGTATTGGCTAAACGAGGTTTATCCTGAAAACATCAGAAAGGCTCATGAATCCGGGGAAATGCACTTACATGATTTAGGTTTTTTCGGTGCATATTGTACCGGTTGGGATTTAAGACAGTTGTTAACAGACGGATTTGGCGGTGTGCCGGGAAAAGTAGATAGTAAGCCCGCAAAACATTTAAGATCTTTCTTAGGTCAAATCGTAAATTCTACGTTTACTACTCAGGGCGAGACAGCAGGAGCTCAAGCTTGGTCCGGATTTGATACTTTCTGCTCGCCGTTTGTATATTACGATAAATTAGATTATACCCAAGTTAAGCAGGCTATTCAGGAATTTATTTTTAACATGAATGTTCCTACCCGTGTAGGTTTTCAATGCCCATTTTCTAATTTGACTATGAATATAACTGTTCCTGAAAACTTAAAACATGAACCTGTTATTGTTGGCGGTCAATATATGGATAAGACATACGGCGATTTCCAAAAGGAAAGCGATATGATAAACAGGGCTTTCTGTGAAGTTATGTATGAAGGAGATGCTCATGGCAGAACATTTACATTCCCTATTCCTACTTTGAATGTAACAAGGGATTTGGATTGGAATTCTGATGTAGTTAATGATTATATGAAAATAACATGCAAATATGGTACTCCTTACTTTGCAAACTATGTTAATTCAGATTTGTCTCCGGATGATGCACTTTCTATGTGTTGCAGATTAAGACTTGATTTAAAGGAACTTAGAAAAAGAGGTGGCGGGTTATTTGGTTCTAATCCTCTTACAGGTTCTATTGGTGTTGTTACCATTAATTTACCTCGTATTGGCTTTAAGGCTAATAATATTGAGGAGTTTAAAGCTATGGTTAAGGAAGTTGCGGATAAGGCAAAGCAATCTCTTGAAATTAAGAGAAAAGTTATCGAAGAGCAGACAGAAAAAGGATTATATCCTTATTGTGCAAGGTATTTAAGAAATGCTAAAGAAAGATTTGGAAGTTATTGGCATAATCACTTCAGTACAATTGGAGTTATTGGTATGAATGAAGCTTTGCTTAATTTAATCGGTAAAGATTTAACTACTGATGAAGGTCAAAAAATTGCACTAGATGTTATGAATTATTTAAGAGAGATTATTACAGGATACCAAGAAGAAACAGGTCATGTATATAACCTTGAAGCAACTCCGGCCGAAGGAGTTTCATATAGACTTGCAAAGATAGATAGAGAAAAATACGGAAAAGATATTATTACAGCAGGAGAAGAAACTCCGTATTATACGAATTCTACTCAACTTCCTGTTTCGTATACAGATGATATTTTCAGAACATTAGATTTGCAAGACGATTTGCAGTGTACATATACAGGCGGTACAGTATTGCATCTATACTTAGGACAGAGCATAGAAGATCTTGAGGTTGCTAAAAAACTTGTACAAAAAGCTTTTGCAACTCATAAGATGCCATATATATCTATTACACCTACATTTAGTGTTTGCCCTGAGCATGGATATATAAAGGGAGAACATTTTACATGCCCTACTTGCGGACATGACACAGAGGTTTGGTCAAGAGTCGTAGGATTTATCAGACCGGTTAATAATTTTCATGTAGGTAAGAGACAAGAATATAAAGAAAGAAAGAAATATGTTGTTAGAATAGATCAATTAGAAGATATAACTGATTGTGAGACAAGTGACACAGTAATGTAATTACATTGGAGGCGTTAGTATGCGTATTGGAGGATATGATAAATTATCAACTGTAGATTACCCTGGGGAAATGGCTTGTGCCATTTTCCTTGTGGGGTGCAATTTTAATTGTGGATATTGTCACAATCCTTCGCTTATTTCGGGAAATGGTACATATGTGCCTAAAGAAGAAGTTATGGAGTACTTAAGACTTAGAAGGAATATGTTGGATGCTGTTTGCATAAGTGGTGGAGAGCCTACATGCAATAAAGATTTGAAGGAATTTATAAAAGAAATCAAGAATATGGGGTATAAGGTAAAACTTGATACTAACGGCACGCATCCTGAGGTTATTAAGGAGTTAATTGATGAAAGTCTTTTGGATTATGTTGCGATGGATATAAAGGCTTCACCTAAGAAATATAATGAGGTTACAAGGTGCAATGTTAATTTAGAGCTTATAAAGAGTACAATTAAAATATTGAAGACCAGTGGAGTGAAACATGAGTTTAGGACGACTTATTTGCCTGTTTTAGATGAAAAGGATATAGATGAGATAACAGGCACATTTGTTGGAGAAAACAGCAAGTACTTTATTCAACAGTTTAGAAATGTTGTTACAAATGATCCTAAATATCATAAGATGATTCCGCATAAGACTGCTGAGGTTTTGGCAGCAGCTGATATTGCCAAGGCTCATATTGGACTATGCGGTGTTAGAGGGGTTTAGGAAAAATAGGTTTAGGAAAAAAATAGTGCATAGGACATATGTGTTATTTTTTTCCTAAACTTTTTGGCTTAATGATGCGTATTCTTTGACAAAAACACGATTTTAGAGTATAATGATTTACATAATTATATATTTTATAGGCAAATACTAATGAAAACTTGCAAAATTGTATTAATTGCAAGCTTTTTGTAACATTTGAATTTTTGTTAGAATATTTTAAGTTTTTCCGATAAGAAATATTGAGGAATAATATTTTGAGGAGGATGTTTATGCTAAAACGAATACTTTTTATTTTGACATGCATTGTTTTTGCTGTTGGAAACGTTACTTACGCTACAGAGGATCAGTCTTATGATTACGGATTCTATTCAATCAGTAATTTGAAGTTGGTTGCACAGAATTCTGAGAAGGCTATTGTTAGATTTGAAATAACTAACAATACAGACAACTATTACTCTGAGCTTTTTTGTGTTCCCACATTAAAAATAAACGGAGCTTTGGAACTTAAGAATTTTTGTGTTCCTTATTATAATTATGAAGCTAAGGAGTTTAATTTAGAGCCTCGTGAGACAAAGATAATTTCTCTTGATTGTGCGTTTCCGGAGAATATGCCAAACAAAAGTGCTTTAATTTCAATAGATTTTTATTCTAAGACCAATAAGATTTCTTTTTCAGGAGAAACGGTTTTTCTAAATGCTATAAGACCTAGTTTTTACGGTTTTATCGAGGGAGAATATTTACCGTTTTGGAAACTGAAAAACGGAGAGTACGTCCAGGCTGCTAGCGGACCTAACGTTACTATCGATGAATTACCTCAGGTAAGGTTAAATTTAACTTCTACATTTAGTGAGGAGAAAACAATTTATCCTCAAATGTTTTTATATGAACGTTCGAATGTTTATAATTCTAAACCTATTTATAATGAAATTGGCGAAGGAATTAAATTTAAGGCAGGCGAGGAAAAAGAAGTGCTTGTCGATGTTCCGGGAATAACAAAGCCTGAAAGTTATTTGTTAAAAATTAACTTTGTAGATGAATCCGGTATTGCGGTATCTCCTGTGTATGATTATAGGTATGTTATAAAGGGAGAAAGTGCAAAGGTTTCATTAATTACTTTTAGTTCTACAGAATCCGGGAAGGTTGTAAAGGTTTATGCTTATGGACCGGCTGACGGCGGAACGTTAGAAAATGCTGAGTTGGAAGTTTTAGGATATAATGAGAGCGGAAATGTTATTTTTAATAGTAAAAAGAATGTTATTTTAGGAAATGATGAGACTATTTCTGATATTTCCGTTGATAGTTCGATAACAGGTAAGATTACTGTTGAAGCAAAGATTTTGTATGAAGGAAATGTTTTAGCCTCTAAGAAAGAAGAACTTAATTTAGAAGCTGACGGTTCTACACCAAAGGGAGTTTTTTCGGATATAATCGGTCAAAGATATGAGAAAGCTGTAAAGACATTAAACGGACTTGGAATTATAAATGGTTATCCGGATAATACATTTAAGCCGGACAACTTAGTTACAAGAGCAGAGTTTGCAACAATTGCGGTTAAGCTTAAGGAATTAACAGTTAATGAAAATGGTACGTCATTATTTACAGATATTGATAATCACTGGGCAAAACGCTATATAAATACGTTATATGAAAACGGTTTTGTAACCGGATATCCAGACGGAACTTACGGTCCACAAAATAATGTTACTTATGCGGAGGCATTTACTATATTGTTAAATGAATTAGGATACAAAGCTGAAGTTAATAACAGTGATCAAAGCTGGCCGGATAATTACGTTTCAAAGGCTAGAGAAGTTGGACTTACAGAGACTTTATCAAGTTACGATGCTATGTCTCCTGCAAATAGAGGCGATATTGCATTGATTACGTTGCAAGCGTATTTATTAAAATAGTGGAAAGGAAAGATAGTCTATGAAAAAATTATTTTTAATGGTTTTGTGTTTCATGATGCTCTTGTGCACGAATAGTTTTGCAGAAGTGAATGATGAAATGGAAAGACAAAATCAGTGGAAAGACGAAAGCATAAAGACTTTTTACATTGTTATATCAGAAAGCGGTGCGGATGGTCACTATCTTTTTACTACCGTTGACAAAGAAAAAGCAGTGAAAAAGTTAGAAAAGAATTATGCTACATCGGAGGTTCCAAATGAAAAAGAATCAATTGAAAAATTAATAAAGCAGGTTGATAAGTATTTAACAGAAAAAGGGGAATATTATTCTCAAAAATTTGTTGCAGAGTCAACACCGTCTATGGTAAGATGGTGCGATAATGGACAGGCTGGTGGTTTGTTTGTAGTTCAAAGGGTATCTCAAGATACAGATTCAGATACAGGAGGGGATTCAGGTAAAGTTCCAGATACAGGAGAGGATTCAGGAAATAATCCGAGAGAAAAGGTATATGAAGAAACTAAGTACAAGTACAAGTACAAACATTCATATGGTCCGTCCGAAAAAGACAGAACTGATAAAGAAGAAAAGCTTACAGCCAATCTTTACCCAAATAGAGAAGAAAATAAGGATAAGGGAAAAGAAAGTTTATACATGAATGGAGATATACTAGAGCTAAGTGGCTACTGTTGTACGCATGTTACTGAGAAAATTGAAATATGTATAGAGCATGTAGAACAGAGTAGAACTGAAACATGTTCTACATTCTCATATCCTGCTCATAGTGCTGATGACTGCCCTTCAAGTACTTGCCCGGGAAGAGGAAATACGGAATTAACAGAACATGATGGTTTTACAGACCCAAATAGGTATATGAAGTATGGGGAATGGGCAGACACAGGTTTGGTAACAGAGGGATGTGGGTGGACAAGAGAAGAAATAGAAAAAAATAGTAGTAAGAATAGAATAGAATCATTAATAAAACCAAATAAAGAAGAGGAAAAGCTTACTATAACAAAATATAAAGTTGAAATTGACTTTAAAGGTTTCAAAGTAAACGGAAAAAATCATTTGACAGTAGAGCCTAACTCGGATAGCAGCTGGTCAATAGCTAATTTACAAATAGATGAAGTGTCGGGCGTTACTTATGATTCTACAAGAGGAGCGTATTATGGAAATATAGATGTAAGTTGTGCTTGTTGCCAAGGCGGACATTCAAAGTCATTTAAACTTTATTTTGGAGATAGAGGTGTTGCAGATCAAATTGTTGATTTGAAGGTAAAAGTTACTCCAAATGCAGGCGGTGTAGCTAAAATTACCGGTTACATGGATACTGATAACGACGGCAAAGTTGAAAAGGATCTTGTTACAGTTAGTGTAACAGGTGAACAAACTTTACGTGTAGTTAGCGGAAACAACTATAAAATAGAAGCTATAGGTTCTAACGGTTATCAATATAAATGGATAACAACATTAGACGGTAACATTATTAGCGAAGCTAATCCGTACGATTACATGATGCCGGCTGTAAACACTGTCATTGTTGTTCATTTTACACCTTCTAACAGTAACGGTTATACTTTGTATGTTTCTTCTAATGAAGGCGGTAAAGCTGAAACAAAAGATAGACCGGCTGGTACTTCTTATGAACAGTTAACAACTAAGCTCGGAACTCAAGAAGTTTTGGTTGATAAAATTAGCGGAGTAAAGGTAGGTACGGAATTCAAGCTGGAGTATGAGGCGAAGGAAGGTTATGAGTTTGATAGATGGGAATTTAGACCGTTTATAAACGGGAACTATGATAGAAGTACCAATATAACAACTATCAGTATGCCGGCTTCTGATTTAACAGCTACAGCTATTTTTAAGAAAGTTTCGGTTGAGAAAGAGAATCCTATATTAAAGGTTACATCTAATAATGAGGATTGGGGAACTGTATATGTTAAAGATAAGGACGGAAATACGTTTACAATTGATGAAGCTATCCCGGGTCAGGAGTATACAATTGTTGTTAAAGAAAACTCCGGATATTACTTCACGAATTATGAATATGACAGCGACAGAAGTCCGTTTACAGATGCAAAGAACGGGAAAATAATTATGCCGAATTATGATCTTGAAATAACAGGATTATTTGCACCAATTCCGGAAACAGATGATCAAAATAATAGTGTTACTTTTAAGTCTGAGACTTTAACGCCGGAAGATGGGATAATTCCAGGTACTGTTCCTACAAATTTAGATCATATTGTAGCCGGTGCCGAGGTTACATTCGGGGTTACGGCAAATAACGGATATGAGTTTGTTTATTGGTATTTTAGGGATACAAATAATAATATTATAACTCCGGATAATGAGTACACAGAGTACGGAAGCGGTAAGTTTGTTATGCCGGATTACAGTGTTGTTGCAATTGCTGTGTTTAAGAAAACAGATTATTCAAATTTGAAAATTGAAATTATTGGAGAAGGAAAGGTAACGGCAGATGATGAAGAAGTTCCGAACGCAACAATTATTTCAGTTGTAACCGGAGATTATGTAGAACTTGTCGCTGAACCGAAGGAAGGTTGGAAATTCGTACATTGGACTGATGAAGACGGAAATGTTATTTCAGATGATGACGAGATTTTTTATAAAGTTGAAAAAGATACAACAATAAAAGCAGTGTTTGCTAAAAAACAAAAATACACATTATATGTTACATCAATGGGTGGTGGAGAAGCTGCTACAACAGGAAATGAAAATCATCCCGAGAACACAATTATTAAGACTGTGGATGCGTTGAATAAGACGGTATATGAAATAAGAGACGTTTATGAAGGAGAAAACTTTGAAATTTATTATACTACAAATATCGGATATGAGTTTGAAAAATGGGAGTACAAGCCATATATACAGCCTGAATCCGATAAAAGGAATTCTTCAAGCGGTAAAATAACTATTACTATGCCGGCTTCTGATTTAACTGTTACAGCGGTATTTAAAAATAGTAGTGTAACATCTAAGCCACTTCTTAAAATTACAACAAATAATGCTAATTGGGGCACGGCTTGGACAAATATAGACGGAAAATCGACTTCTTCGGATAAGGAATATTCGGCAGATGTCGGAAAGGATTACAAAGTTTATTTTGAATCAAAACCGGGATATTATTTTGTAAATTGGGATTATTCTACAGAAAAAAGTCCGTTTATTGATGATAATTTGATAAAGATGCCAAGCAGCAACTTGGAAGTTATGGCGTTTTTCTCACCGATTCAAGAGCCTGACGATCCATACGTGCCACAAGATGATAAGTATGATGTTGAATTTTTAGCTGAGCCACCTGAAGGCGGTAAGGTTCCTGAAAACTTAGTCGGAGATAAGAAAATTTTACCCGGAAGCAAGGTAACTGTCGGAGTTACACCAAACGTTGGTTGGGAGTTTGACTATTGGTACTTTAAAGATGAGAGTGGCAATGAAGTTGAGGTTGAATGTTATTTTGATTCTGAAGGATCCGGTTACTTTATAATGCCGGCAAAGGATATTAAAGCAATTGCGGTGTTTAAGAAAGCTAAAGTGTATAAATTATATGTTACATATACCGCAGGCGGTACAGCTTGGGTTATTGATAATAACGTAAAGTCAGATAGAATCGACAATGCTATTCCTGAATCAATATACAATTTAGGCTACGAAGCAGATAACGGATATGAATTTGTTGGTTGGGAAATTAGATGGGATAATACTTTAAAAAATCCTAATCCCGAAACTTATCAAAAAACTTATCCGGATAGAGTAATTATGCCATATAGCGATATGACAGTTACGGCTAAGTTTGAGAAAACAAATGAAGGCGATGGAAAGATAAGAGTAATTTCAAACAACTATTTATGGGGAGACGTCGGAATATATGTTGACGGGAATAAAGTTTCTTGGAAAGAGGTAGTTGATGGAAAGGTATCTCAAAATGCTTCCGGAGCGACCGGAGTTGCAATTGAACCGGACAAGGAATATACAATATGGTATAGTGTTGAAGAAGGATATAAGTTTGACGGTTGGAAGCCGACTGACTATTTAACTGAATATCCGACAAGTGATGAAGGATACTGGGAAGGAACAATAAAGGTTACCGAAACACAATTAAAGAAGGATATAGAGTTAGTGGGATATTTTGCTCCACAGTCTGCAAACGAGTCTTATGATCTTACTGTAAAGTCTGATCCTAGCGGTGCTGCGATTGTAAGTGGAGATAAGAGTAATATAAAATATGGTGAGGAATATACAGTTAAGGTTAAAAAGTTAAGTACAAATTATGAGTTTGAGTATTGGTATTATATAAATTCAAACGGAAGAAAGGTAATTTGTTCTTCTGAGGAAAGTTATTCCGGTAAGATGCCAAATAACGATTTAGAATTGATTGCATATTGCAGATATACTAAATCGCCTGAAACTCCTGAGCCTACGCCTGATGACAAAATTTATAATATTGTTGTAAAAATTGAGGGTATTGGTTATGTAACAGATGAATTTGGTACGACAGTTACGGTAAAAGAAATGAAAGACGGAGAAAGCATTATGCTGAATGCAACACCTGGAACCGGTTATGAATTTGCCGGTTGGTTACGAAACGGAAAGATTGTTTCTACCAGCAGCAAAGAAATATTTACAATTAACGGGGAGAGCATAACTGTTACAGCATGTTTTAAGGAGAAGCTAAGTGGCACTTCGGGAGACAGTTTTAAAATTATATCTGTAAGAGATTTAAGATGGAAGGATTACTTTGTAGACAATGATTCGTCTTTAACGGGAAATGTGTTTAATGTTCCAAAGGAAGGAACTATGTTAAAACAAGTTAATAATTATCCGGAAGTTATAAAAATGGGATACGGAGTTGAGTTTGAGCTTACAACGTCTCAACTAGTACCGGAAAATACAGTTATAGTTATAGAGCCAAAGATTATTAATAATGGCGAGGAAATTGATTGGAGTGATGTTGAGGACTATACTAAAGATGGCAAGGATAAAGACATTGATGATAGCTTTAAAAAGATAGTTATTTACGGAAATGGAGCTAAAAATAATTATACTAATAAGTACCAAACTTCTGTAAAGGAAGTTACTTATGAAAATAACGGTGTAAATATAAACAAGATGGTTTGGAATTGGATTTATTACTTGCCGGGGGATATATTCTTTACAAATTGGGGCAGAGGCAATGATGATATTACTATAAGATTTGATATACAAATACATGAATGTCCTGATGGAAAGACTTATAGTAGCACTACACTAAAAGAGAGATTGGTTAAGTTTGAACAAACTTATAACGGTACAAGTTGGAAGGGCGATGTTTATAAGTATTCAAAGAAGGATAGCTTGTTTGATGATATTTATAATAATGCTCAAAACTAAAAAGGTGGACTTCGTCCACATCAGGATAGGAAAAAAGGGGCTGCTTTTACAGCTCCTTTTCTGTTTTATAAAATTAATTGAAAAAAGCACTTCTGTGTGATAGAATACAGATGAATGTGGAAGTACATTCTATTATGATTTTGAAAGGAAGATTTTGTATGAAGGATATTAAATTAGAGGTTTCTGCACGTCATGTTCATTTAACACAGGAGGCAGTTGAAGTTTTATTTGGAAAAGGTCATACTTTAACTCCTAAGAAAGAGTTGTCTCAACCAGGACAGTTTGCTGCCGAAGAGAGAGTTACAATTGTAGGCCCTAAGAAAAATTTTGAAAATGTTGCTGTTTTAGGACCTGCTCGTTCTGCTTGTCAAGTAGAATTTGCAAAGTCGGATTGTTTTGCTTTGGGAATTATGGGTGCGATTCGCGAGTCCGGAGATATTGAGGGTACACCGGGTGTTGAACTTAAGACAGAAAATGGCTCTGTTACGTTAGATAAAGGGTTAATTATCGCTAAGAGACATATTCATATGACTCCTGAAGATGCTGTTGAGTTTGGGGTTAAGGATAAGGATGTTGTTAGTGTTGAAGTAGACAGTAAAGACAGAAAGCTTACTTTTGGAGATGTGGTTGTAAGGGTTAGTGATAAGTTTTCTCTTGCTATGCATATTGATACTGATGAAGGAAACGCCGTTAATGTTGGAAACGGAGACGGGACTAAGATAAAGATTATTAAGTAAGTTTGTCGAAATTTTAATATTGATTTTTGGGAAATATTGGTATATTATAATTTCAAGGGATATTTGTATTAAAGGGTAAGGAAAGCTTGCATTTTTTGTAAACCTGTGTTAAAATAATAGGGCAGTTTTCCTTACTCTATCAAAGAGATAGGGTCAAAAAGTCCAAGAGGAGGTGAAATGAATGCTCAACAAATATGAATCT
>CAZXFU010000021.1:7722-18588 GCA_964640345.1 uncultured Eubacteriales bacterium | reverse complement strand
CTTTTCAATCAACAACAAGAGGGGATTTTGCGGTTGGACTTGGTGCTGATGCTGATTCTGTAAGGCAAACGAGGTTGGAGTTTTTAGAAACTAATTACAGAAACGAGTTATCTCCTTATGGCGAATACAAATATGAAGATAAAGTATATACGAGTTTACAGTCAATAATAGGCGATGACGGAACTTTCCTTCAGGATTCGTTAAAAGATTTGTGGGAGTCTTTTAATGAAATCGCAAAGGAATATACAATGACTGTTGCCGGCGGATATTTGAGGGAAAATGCGGTTTCTCTTATTGCTGAGTTTGACGGAATTAATGAGCAGTTAAACAAGATGCAGAACGAACTTGATGTTGAAGTAAAAAATACGGTTAAAAAGATAAACGATTATTCGTCACAGATTGCAAAATTGAATGAACAGATAACTAGGTCGGAGGCAGACGGTTCACTTGCTTGTGAATTAAGAGATAGTCGAGACAGTTTAATTGCTTCTCTTGGCGAACTTGTTGATATAACCGCGGAGAATTCTACAGATACGTGTGTTGATATAAGGACATCAAACGGTTATTTAGTTGTAAGAACTAATTATAATAAACTTTCGACTGATACTATTACTGAAGGAAGCACATTTTGCTCCCCTATTTGGGAAAGAACCGGAGAAGTGTTTGAAGTTAACTCAGGCGAGTTAAAGGGAATTTTGGATATGCGTGGCGGAAATGTTGTGGGAAATCTTGAACATTCTTCTAACGGTGCTCCAAAGGAAAAAATGGATATAGTTGTTAGTATAGATACAGATATGGATTATAAATCTACTCAGGATATGTTTAGAAATCTTACGAATATGTTTGACATGTTTGATAGGCAAGAAGCGAATTATGAGCTATATTTAACTAATGGTAAAAAAGTAACTGC
Organism: uncultured Eubacteriales bacterium; assembly: GCA_964640345.1. Lineage (GTDB taxonomy): Bacteria > Bacillota > Clostridia > TANB77 > RGIG9151 > RGIG9151. The sequence goes on along the minus strand of CAZXFU010000021.1, from coordinate 17,678 downwards.
AGACGAGTTAAAGGGGTTTGCGGGGGCGTTATATGCCGAGGTTGCTAAAAAGGAATTAGCTAATTCTACTGCTGTAAAGCTATCCGATTTGCAAAAAGAAATAAATGAAAAGTTTGGTACGAATTCTCAACTTTCTGAGGATTTGTGGGAGTATATAGATAACAATACGAGTTTTAATGATTTTAAGAATATTTTATTAAACAATATATCGGCTGACGAAACTGATTTAATTGATGCTATAAATGACTATAACGGCTCTTCTTTAAGCGGATTTTATGAATATGCCGAAAGTCTTGGCGATGCGGATATAAAAGATACTTTGGTTAATGATATTAACAACTTTATAGATGGAGATGCCCCATTTGCAGTTAATACTCTTTTTGATAAAAACCGTATTAATAACTTTATAGATACTAAATATGACGTTGCAAATGTTTCGGCAGATATGGTTAATTCAAATACGGGTAATGTCTTATGGAATATTACAAAGATTACCAGTCTTGAATTTAGAGATGACAGTAACCCTTACTTGATGGTATTTACAGACAATAAAATAAGAAATGAAGCTTCGTCTGATGAGGCTGCCGCTAAGATGAAAGAGATAAACATGCAGATAATTGCAGTAACTGATGAGGATTCGAAAATAAGTTGGTCAGAATTAGCAGAGAAAACAGATGGTTCTGTTTTTAGCTTAGAAGATTTAGAAAATGAAGAAGGTGCCGAGTCTGTTGGTTTAGCAATAACGAGAGGTTTTAACTCAAGATTAAGAGGAGTAGACGAAGAAAACGGAATTGCATTCTTTAGATCCGGATTAAATTCATTAATAAATGCTTTGGCAAGAGAAGTAAATGGTATTTTAAGGCAAGGCGTGACCGGGAATGGTAATCGTCATGGCGATACATATATAGATCCTGATACCGGGGAAACAAAGCAATATAATTTAGATATGTTTGTAAAGAAAGATGAAAAATTACCGTTTCAAATGGGGAATATTGCGATAAATCCGCTATATGACGATGTAATGAATATGCCGTTATCGTTAAGCGGAGATACAGGGGATTTTAGAATTGGAAATATGTTAGTTGATCTTGTTTCAACAGATGTTTTCAGTAATACTTCTTCTTATGCTACGTTTGATGAACATTATGCAAATTTTATATTAGATTTTGGGCAGGCTGCAAATAGATCGCTAACAGGGTTAAATACACAAGAATCAGTTTTAAATACTGCGAAAGATAGGATATCTCAGGTAAGTGGGGTTTCAATGGATGAAGAATTGAGTAACATGGTTAAGTTTCAATATAGTTATACAGCATCATCAAAAATGATTAAGGTTATTGACGAAATGCTTCAAACAATAATCAGTATGTAATAAGGAGTGAGGACGTATGGTAACAGGTGCATTTACCGGATTAAATTTATCTTTAAGAGCTTTATATTCAAGCAGAAAAGCATTAAATATTACTGGAGAGAATGTGGCTAATGCTAACACAGAAGGATATACAAGAAGAGTTGCGAATTTTAGCACCTTTGGAGAGAATGCTGCAGGAACTTCAGAACCGGTTTTCGGATTGGGTGCGGATTGTGTAACTGCTACAAGAATGAGGGATACATACCTTGATACGAAAATTTGGAATCAGAGCTCTATTTCAGAAGGTTGGGCAACTAAAAACGATTATTATATGGATATAGAAAAAATATTAAATGAATCATCAACATCAGACTTAACAGGTGTTTTGAGCGAGTTTTATTCTGCGTGGGATCAATATGCAAATAACCCTAGCGAAACAACATATAGATATTTGGTTCAAAATAAAGGAATTCAACTTGCAACATATTTTAATGAAACAGCAACGCAGCTTGAGGAGCTTCAAGTTAAGCTAAATGATGATGTTGTAACTAAGGTTGATGAAATAAACGACTTAGCAAAACAGATAGCAAGTTTAAATGTTCAAATATATAATAGCGAGGTGCAAGGCGGAGAGGCTAGTACTTTAAGAGATGAGAGAACGTTGCTAATCAATCGATTGTCTTGCCTTGGTAATGTGGAAGTTATAGAGCAGGATTACGGAAAGTTAGTTAACGGAAGTACTGAAAGAAAAACTATAATTAAGTTTGGAGGAACTGCTTTAGTAACTCATGGCAGAGCCGAGCAATTAAAAACAACTAAGAGAATGGAAAAGAAAAACGATGAGGATGTAGAAGGTTTATATGATATAAGCTGGGATGATGGTACAAGGGTTGACTTAGAGTCCGGGGAATTAAAATCGACGATAGAAATAAGAGACGGAGTCGGAAAAGACAGTTCCGGTTGGATAAAAGGCGTACCGTATTACATAGGTCAGCTGAATGATATAGCAAGAAAGTTTGCTCTCGCTTTTAACGAAGGAATTGTAAATGGCGAAAGAAAAGGAAAAGGATATGCCGGTGGACTTACATTTAATTCTGAAGAAGGAGCGACTGAGGCTGAGGGGATTAGATTTTTTTCAATAAAAGGACTTTCTTCCGAGGAGTTTATTAATGTTAATAAGACAGATGACGAAATAATGAATGAATATTCTTCCTTAACAGCTAAAAACATTTCACTTTCAACAGATGTTTTGGATGATATAGGGAATATGTTTAAGACGTTTACGGATACGACAAATAATAACGATACAGAAGCTATAAATTCACTTCTTGATTTTAAGGATGACAATTCAATGTTTGGTTCTTATTGCCTCGAAGATTGTGTATCTGGGATGATAGCAACACTTGGTGTTGATTCGGAAATTTCGAAGAATTTATCTGAGTCTCACAGTTCAATAATGACACAATATGAAAATCAAAGAGACTCCTATTCGGCGGTTAGTTTAGACGAAGAAGGAACGAATTTAATAAGATATCAGGAAATGTATAATGCCGCTGCAAAGATAATGTCTGTTTTTTCGGAGTTATATGACACATTGGTTAATATAATTTAATTAGGGGGTAGGGAATATGAGAATAACAAATAGTATGACAATCAATACTTTTTTAAGAAATATTTCATTGGTTTCTACGGATATTAACAAATATCAAAACCAAATATCTACCGGTAAATTGTATCAATACGCATCTGAAGCACCGGTAGCGGCTGCAAAATCTATAAGGTACAAATCAAGGATTTCGCAACTTGAACAAAATGAATCCAATATCGAAGATGCAAATGAATTATTAAAGGTTACGGATACTGCACTTGAGAGTTATGATGATATTTTAAGTAGAATATATGAACTATCTACTCAGGCCGCAAATGTTGGTACTATGGGAAAAGAAGATAGAGATGCGGTAAAAGTTGAAATCGAACAGCTTAAAAAGGAAATTATAAGTTTAGCAAATACTCAATACAATGGAAGATATATTTTCTCAGGCTTTAAGACGGATACTATGCTTATGAATGATGACGGTACTTATAGGGCTAATGTCATCACAACGGGAGAAGATAAGGAAGCAATTAATTATAGTATCGGTTTTGGAAGCAAACTTCAGGTAAATACTCTAGGACCGGATGTTTTTGGAGCTGCGAGTGAAGAGGGTGGAAAAAGCGGTATAATAGGAAATATAGATGAGTTAATTAGTGCCATGGATAATGCGGATGCTAATGGGATCATTGATGCAGGAAATCTTATAAATCAGAATTTGCAAAAGAGTGTTGATGCAAGGGCAGATGTCGGTGCCAGAATGAATAGGCTTACTCTTACGCAAAACAGAGTTGAGAATAATAAGGCAAATCTTGAAGAAGCATTGAGTTTAAATGATGATGCGGAATATACTGAGACTATTACAAAGTGGACAAGTGCAAAGACTGTTTATCAAGCTGCTTTACAAACTGGTTCGAGGACTCTTCAAATTTCATTATTGGATTATTTATAAGAATAAAATATGAAAAAACTCCATAAAAATGTTGCCATTATCGTTTAAAGAATATTTATCAAGCTTTGAAGATAAAACAGACTTATCAAGAAAATTTAGAGATTATTTAAGATATAGTTCATTTCCTCAAGCAGTTGAATTGTATAAAATAAACCCAGAAAACATAAATTTATTTCTAGATGGAATATATAATACTGTTTTATTTAAAGATGTAATGCAAAGAAAAGGAATAACAGATAAAAATGTATTAGAAAGAGTCACAAAATATTTATATGACAATATAGGAAATAGAACAAGTATGAAAAGCATAAGCGATAATATTGAAGGAATAGAAAAAAATTCATCATATAATACAATTTCAGACTATGTAGATGTATTAATAGATAGCTATTTAATATTTAAAGCCAACAGATATGATATTAAAGGAAAAGAGTTTTTAAAAACTCAAGAAAAATATTATACTATAGATATAGGATTAAGATATTATATGTTAGGACAAGGCTCTGGTCGAGATATGGGACATATATTAGAAAATGTTGTGTATCTTGAATTGTTGAGGCGAGGATACGAAGTATATATAGGAAAATATGAAGATTTAGAAATTGACTTTGCGGCAAGAAAACCTGAAAATATGTTTTACTATCAAGTCGCATTAACAACTAGAGTAGAAAATGAAGAAGACAATAAAATCCTAGATAGAGAATTAACTCCATTGAAGGAAATAAATGATAATTATCCTAAGTACATTTTGACATTAGATGATGATTTAGATGCAGACTTTGATGGAATAAAAAAGATAAATGTATTGGATTGGTTGCTTGAAAAAAATAATAGTTAATTTATATATACAGAAGAAAAGCAAACTTTTCTACATGCTCGAAGTTAGTGCCATTTATATCTAAGCACATTTTCAGACCCCTTTTGTTTTATCAAAGCCTTATAATACTTCATATCATTGGTATTACAATTCATATATTCCAAATCTTTAATAATTCCACTAGCGACAAAATAATCTTTCTTCATAATAGATAAATCAAGGTTTAACTTTTTAGAATAAAGATAAACATCAGGTAATTCTAATGCAGCAGAGAGATATGTTAAAAGTTTTGCTAAGTCGGATGTAAGCTCGACAGAGTATCCATTATTTGTGCCAAGTGCTTCACATATGCTTTTTAATGCATTTTCCAAGTGGTTGCTATAGATGTCTTTTAGTATTTCCGGGTATTCTAAAATAAATTCGGGGTTTGATAAGTCATATAAATAAATGTTGTGGTGCATTACATCGAGTAGTTTATTAAGCGATTCTGAGTCGCGTTCACAAATAGAATACGCATCAAGCATTTTACAAAATATATCTGAGTAAAAATTATCTGAAGTTTTTCCTTTAAATATTTTGTAGAAGCTGTTTTGAGCAATGTATTTTGTGACGTCGAGTGAAACAGGATGGCTTATTATTTTATACAATATGTCAATTCGTTGTCCTAATGTGAGAGGGGAGTTAGTTAATTCGTTTGTAAAATCAATTATTAAATTATATGCGTTTAAATAAAGTTCATTTTTTTCGTTTGGATTCTTGACTGTTTTTTTCCCGCTGTTAAGCATTTGTTCTACAATTTGAAGTTTGGAATTATAATTAAATAACTGCATTTTACCCACCTCTTTCAGAATTATTTTATAAAAAAAAATATATAAAGTAAAGTCTTGACTTTTTTGAAAAATAAATTATCTATTAAAGACTTCGAAAAAATAACAGAGGAAATAAACTTGTAAATGACATTCGCGTATGCTAGAATAATTAAGCAGGGGGGTTATACATATGAAAAAAATCGGAGCAATGCTTTTGGCTGGTATGTTTTTTGTTACGCCGTGTTTTGCTGCATTTACAGATATAAATGAAAATCATTGGGCATATTCTGCTGTAAATAAGATGGAAGAGGCTAATATTTTATCCGGATATGAAGATGGTTCTTTTAAGCCTTCTAATAATATAACTTTGGCAGAATTTTCGGCAATCTTTACCAAGATTTTTGAAATCCCAAAGGATAATACTTCAAATTATTTTACGGATATTCCTTTTGGACATTGGGCAAAGGGGTATGTTGAAGCGATAAGGGAGTATATAAATCCATATTATGATTCTGTAGGTGAAGCTCTTGGTGTTACTGAGTATTCTTATTTGAAGGGATTGCCCGGCGATATAGAGATGACAAGAGAAGCGTTTATTTATGCTGTAAGTAGAATATACGGATATAGCGAAAAACTATATGATGACGGAGAAGAGAAAACCTTATTTGCAGATTATGACGAAATATTATATCCAAAAGAAATTGTTATGGCATATAAGAACAAGATAATTTCAGGTGAAGTTATTGACGGTAAAACGTATATAAGACCTAAGAGATGTATCACAAGAGCAGAGGCATCCTCTATTTTTAGTAATCTTCTTAAGTATGAAGAAGACAGAGTCACGAATAAAAACGAGGAGTCACAACTAAACGCTGCTTTCAGTGATATTATAAAAGAGCTTAGGACGTTTGATATCCTTTCACTAAAAAGCCTGGTGTATGATACCAGAGGAATATTAAATAGTGATAAGTTTGTTTTGACCGATTCACAGGAAAAGGCATTAAACAAGTTACTTGAAACCGTTTTAGACGACTTTGATTATGAGGTTATAGACAGAGGTTTTAACGGCTTTAACAGAGGGTATATTAAAGTGAAAATGAATTGTTATGATGTTTTTAGCGAATTTGAGAGTTTAGAAGACGTTACAGAGGAAAGAATAGACGAGATAGTAAAAGATATAGAAAACAAGAAAATTAAACCGGTTGAAAAAGAAGAGACGTTTAATTTTCAAAAGCAAGATGGAGAATGGAAGTTGGCAATAAAATGAAAAAGTTAGCACTTTATGTGCATATTCCTTTTTGCAAGCAAAAATGTAAGTATTGCGATTTTAATTCTTTTTTTCTAAATGATGAAATAAAGATAGAAAGATATATTCTTGCATTATGCAGTCAAATAGAGTATTATGCGGACAAATCAAGTGAATTTGAAGTTGCGTCGGTGTACTTTGGTGGAGGTACACCTTCTTTTATTAGCGAAAAATATATAGGGCAAATAACAAATAGGATAAGAGAAAAATATAATATGATTGATAATCCGGAAATTACCATTGAAGCTAATCCTGGAACTGTTACTTTTGAAAAATTAAAAAAATACAGAAGTTTTGGAATTAATAGGCTTAGTTTCGGGGTTCAAACATTAAATGATAAGTTACTAAAAAGTATAGGGAGAATTCATACTGCCAAGAACGCAATAGATGGCTTTAATATAGCTAGGGAGGTTGGTTTTAGAAATATAAGTCTTGATATAATGTTTGGGTTGCCCGGGCAAGAGATAAAAGATGTTGAAGATACGTTAAATCGATTTATAGAGTTAGATCCTGAGCATATTTCGGCATATTCATTAAAAATTGAGGATAATACTGAGTTTGGGCGATTATTTAAAAAAGGCAAACTGGATTTACCGCCTGAAGAGGCGGAAAGAGAAATGTATTATCTTATAAAGTCTAAATTAAAGGAACATGGGTATAATCAATATGAGATATCTAATTTCTCAAAGCCGGGGTTTGAGGCTATTCATAATACAGCATATTGGGAAAGACAGGATTATTTAGGGTTTGGAATTTCTGCTGCATCTTGTTTTAATGAAGTGCGTTTTTGCAATACAGAAAATATTGATTCGTATATTGACAAGCCTATAAATAATTTCTGCGAGTTGGAGGAGCTTACAAAAGATGAGATTTCGTCAGAGAGGATTTTTTTAGGACTTAGGCTGTTAAAGGGCATAAGTAAAGAGTTTTTTGAAAAAAAAGAGTGGAAGAAGTCATTAGACGGCTTTATTGTTAGCGGGCTGTTAAAAGAAGAAAACGGAAAGGTGTCGCTTACGGATAGAGGACTTGATTTGGCAAATCGTGTGTTTATGGAATTTGTATAGAAATTCTTACGTCGGTTCCTTTTGATGGGTCGTTTGGCAAATTAGAAAGTTGAAAAAATCACTAAAAAACTTAATATATGTAAATAATAAACTATTGTTTTTTAATACCAATTTGACATTTTTTTAGTATCGTTATATACTACACTCGGATAAAAGGAGAGGTTTTATGGAACAGGAAAATAAACGAGTTTCCAATATACTTATGTCAAAGGATTGGATTTATCTTATCATAGTTTTTATACTTCTTTTTGTGTTGTGTTCTACGGATGATAAGTTTATTATTCCTTCTGTTGGGCTTTGGTTTATTATGCTTTTTTATGCACTTAGAACTAATGGAAAGCGTAGGGAAGAGATTGAGGGTTATATAGAAAAATTGACATTTAATATGGACTTAGTTACTAAAGATACCCTTCTTAATTTTCCTTTGCCGATGATTACGGTTGAGTTAAACGGAATGATTATTTGGAATAATCTTTTGTTTCAGAAGATGATCGGTGAAAAGGATTTAGAAGAACGATATATTTACGAATTTGCAGAGGAGCTAAAACCTGAGAATTTGATAAAAAATAATAAAATTGTGTCTCAGGAAATAAAAATAAAGGGTAGAATTTACAAGGTGCTTGGAAATCTTGTGAGGATAAGTAAAGAAGGCGAAAAGGAGCATTATACTTTATCTTTATATTTTATAGACACTACCGATTATAGTTTACTATTGAAGAAGCATTTCGAGGAAGAACCGGATATTGGCGTTATTGTTATAGATAATTATGACGAATTGATGCAAAGCATTGATGAAACCGGCAGATCTCAGCTTCTTGCAGAGATAGATAAGACTATAAAGCAATGGTTTTCTTTTTCAGACGGAGTTATAAGGAAGTATGAGAGAGATAAATATTTGATGTTTTTTGAGTCAAAATATCTTTTGGAGATGGAAGAGAAGAAGTTTGAAATTTTGGATTCTACTAAAGATATAGATATAGGTAATAAATTGCAGGTGACTCTTAGTATTGGTATTGCTTCTCATATGAGCGATTTCGGTGCCGGTATGAAAGAGGCTTTAGGCTCTATAGAGCTTGCTCAGGGTCGTGGCGGTGACCAGGCTGTTATAAATGAAAATGGTGAATATAAGTTCTTTGGTGGGAGAAGCAAAGAAATAGAAAAGCGTACAAGGGTTAAAGCTAGAGTTATGGCGACGGCTCTTGAAAAGCTTATAGACCAATGTGAAAACGTGGTAATAATGGGGCATGCAAATCCTGATGCAGATGCATTTGGTGCTGCTCTTGGAATATATAGGGTTGCACAATGCTTAAATAGGACTGCAAATATTGTAATTGGCGACGAATATCCGGGTGTTAAAGATTTGGCAGATATTGTTGAAAATTCCGGACAATATGAAGGTGTTTTTATTAAAAAGCATGAAGCTTTAGAAATCACAAAGCAAGATACTTTATTAATTATAGTAGATACTCATCGGGCATCTTTTACAGAGTGTCCGGAGCTAATTGAGAAAACAAGCAAGATAGTAGTAATAGATCACCATAGAAAAGTTACGGATTTTATAAGTGAGGCGTTTCTAACTTATCATGAGATTTACGCTTCCTCTGCTTGTGAGCTTGTTACAGAGTTACTTCAGTACATGGATAAAAAGGTTTCAATTCGCCAAATTGAAGCAGAAGCTCTTTATGCAGGAATTATTTTGGATACGAAGAATTTTACCTTCAAGACAGGCATAAGGACGTTTGAAGCAGCTGCATTTTTAAAGAAGTACGGAGTCAATACGATTGCTGTAAAGAAGTTATTCCAAAATGACTTGGAGAGCTATGTTGATAAGGCTGAAATTGTTAAAAATGCAGAGATTTATAATGATGAAATTGCTATATCTGCTTGCGGTAAAGAGATGCTAAATACGAGTATAATTGTTGCTCAGGCGGCAGATGAACTTCTTAACATTAAAGGAGTAAAGGCATCTTTCGTCCTTTCGCCGAATGATAATAGAATTGTTATAAGCGGAAGATCTTTAGGAGATGTTAACGTTCAAATGATTTTGGAAAAATTGGGTGGCGGCG
>CAZXFU010000021.1:0-7712 GCA_964640345.1 uncultured Eubacteriales bacterium | reverse complement strand
GCGGAAGTATGACTATTGCCGGAGCACAGGTGCCTGACGTTACAATTGACGAAGCCGTTAAAAGATTAAAAGAGGCTATTGATTCGTATAAAGACAATAGTTCAAAATAATGAATGGGTGGTGTAATATATGAAGGTTATTTTATTAAAAGATGTTAGAACCCTAGGAAAAAAAGGGATGGTAGTTGATGTTAGTGACGGATATGCCAAGAATTTTTTGTTGAAAGGGAAGCTTGCTGTTGAGGCAAATGCTCAGAATATGAACGTTTTAAAGACTCAAGAAGGTTCTAAAATGTATAAAAGGGAAAGAGATTTTGAGGAGGCTCAGAAATTAGCCGAAAAAATGAAGGAAATGAAACTTAGCTTTAAGGTTAAAGCCGGAGAAGGCGGAAAGCTTTTCGGGTCTGTTACTGCAAAGGATATAAGTGATAAACTTTTATCTGACTATAAAATTGAAACGGATAAGAAAAAAGTTTTTTTAGAAGATGCGATAAAGACTGCCGGAATTACTACTGTAGAAATAAAATTATTTGAAGGAGTTACTGCTAAGATTAAAGTAGAAGTTACAGCAGAATAGTTTTTTGGGAGGTTAGTATGCCATCTAATGAAAATATAATTAGGGTATTACCTAATGATGTAGAGGCTGAACAGGCTGTTTTAGGTGCTATGATAATAGATAAAGATGCTATTGCAAATGTATTAGAAATAATAAGACCTGACGATTTTTATCGTGAAGATAATCGTGAGGTTTTTTCTGCTATAGTAGATTTGTTTGAGAGCTCTAAACCTATAGATTTAGTAAGTATTAAAGAACAGCTTAGATTTAGAGGAACTTTAGATGCAGTCGGTGGTATCGCTTTTATTGCTGATTTGTCGACTAAAGTTCCGACGGCGGCGAATGTTGAGTATTATGCAAAGATTGTTGAAGAAAAGTCAATTTTGCGAAAATTAATTCACTCGTCAAATGATATTTCCAATATGGGATATGCCGCAAATGAGGATGTTCAGGATATTGTTGATGCTGCTGAAAAGAAGATTTTTGATATTGTTCAAAAGCGTAATGTTAAAGGTTTTTCTCCTATAAAAAATATTTTGGTTGATAACATGGAAAAGTTAGAAGAGTTATACAATCAAAAGGGTTATATAACCGGATTGTCATATGGATTTACTGATTTAGATATGAAGACGGCAGGACTTCATAATTCTGACTTAATTTTGGTTGCTGCAAGACCTGCTATGGGTAAAACTGCGTTTGCATTAAATATTGCACAATATGTTGCGACGCACGATAAAGTGCCTGTTGCAATTTTTAGTTTAGAAATGTCTAAGGAGCAGCTTGTAAACAGATTGCTTTCTTGTGAAGGAATGATAGATGCCCAAAAGATGAGAACGGGTAAGCTTGAAGAGGATGATTGGGGAAAACTTGCTCAGGCGATGAGTGTTTTGTCTGATGCACCGATTTATATTGATGATACTCCCGGTCAGACTGTAACTGAGATAAGAGCAAAATGTAGGAGACTTAAGCTTGAAAAGGGACTTGGGTTGGTTGTTATAGACTATTTACAGTTGATGCAAGCATCTTCAAAGCGAGGCGGAGAGAACAGACAGCAGGAAGTGTCTGATATGAGCCGTGCGTTAAAAATTATGGCAAAGGAGCTTGATGTTCCTGTTATAACGTTGTCACAGCTAAGTCGTGCTCCTGACGGAAGACCTGATCATAGACCTGTTTTAAGTGATTTAAGAGAATCCGGTGCTATAGAGCAGGATGCGGATATAGTTATGTTTATTTATAGAGATGACTATTATAATCCTGAAACTGAGAAGAAAAACATTTCTGAAATAATACTTGCAAAACACAGAGGCGGTTCTACAGGAACAGTTGAGCTTGTATGGATGGGGCAGTTTACTAAGTTTGCGAATATGTTTAAAGGTGAAGGTAGCTAAGATGAATTTGATTGAAAAAGTAGAAAGTACGAGGTTAATTGAAGAGCATGATAAAATTGTGATTGGTGTTTCCGGCGGACCTGATTCTGTCTGCCTTTTTGATGTGCTTCTAAAATTACGTGACGTAAAGGACCTTTCTCTTTTTGTTGTTCATATCAACCATTGTATACGTGAGGAAGCGGATATTGAAGAAAACTATGTGGAAGAGTTATGCAAGAAAAACGATATTGAGTTCTTTAGTAAGAAAGTTGCGGTTGAAGGAATTGCAAAAATTCAAAAAAAGTCGGTTGAAGAAGTTGCGAGGAATATAAGATATGAGGCATTTAACGATGTTTTAAAAGAAGTCGGTGCAAATAAAATTGCTGTTGCACATAACGCAAATGATAATGTTGAGACAGTTTTGATGAATTTATCAAGAGGGGCGGGGATTAACGGACTTTCCGGAATTCATCAAAAAAACGGTAATATTATAAGACCTCTTCTTAATGTTACTCGCAGTGAGATATTAGAATATGTGGAGAAAAACGATCTTACTGTGTTTTTTGATAAGACCAATTCCGAAACAGAATATACAAGGAATAAAATAAGAAATATTATAATACCTGAATTTCTCAATATTAATCCTAACTTTGTAGAGACGGTTTTGCGCTCTGTCAGAATATTAGATAACCAAAGAAAAATTTTAGATGAATTTATTTTCGAAAAATATAATGAAGTATATATAAGTAACGGAATATTAGATAAAAGTAAATTCTTAAAACTTTCCTACGATATGCAGATGGAAGTGTTAAGACGTATGATAAGTGAGTTTAACGGTAGTTTGGTTGATATTGGGTTTAAAAATCTAAGGAATGCTTTAAATATTATAAAAGATGCTCAAAGTGGGAGTATAATTGAGCTTTTACCGAAATTAAAAATAGAGATAAGTTATAATTTATTAAAGTTTTATGATGAAAAAAAAAGTAATGATTTCTTCTATGAAGTGAAAATCGGAGGCGAGACGTACATACCCGAAATCAACAAAAAAATTATGACGAAAGTTGTAAGGGCTGATGAAGTGCCGAATAAATATGAAAATAATAATAAATGTTTTTTTGATATTGAAAAAGTAGGTAAAAAAGTATATGTTAGAAATAAAAGAGAGGGCGATTTTTTCTTTCCGTCTGGAATGACAGGGAAAAAGACGTTAAAAAAGTTTTTTTCGGATTTAAAAATCGACTCCACCGAAAGGGAAAAAATACCTATTGTTCTAAATGACAGTGATATAATTTGGGTGGCTGGATATAGAACCTCTAGGAAATTTTTAAAAGATAAAAATACAAAGGAGGTTATAATTTTTGAATATGGAGAAATTATATAATGATATAAGTGGTATTTTATTTTCAAAAGAAGCGTTAAAGAAAAGAGTTAGTGAACTTGGTGCCCAAATTACAAAGGATTTAGAAGGCGAAGATGTTATTGTCGTCGGAGTATTAAAGGGTTGTATGATGTTTTTGGCAGATCTTATAAGGGAAATCGATATAAAGGTTGATTTAGATTTTATGATTTGTTCAAGCTATGAAGACAGTACGTCAAGTTCAGGAAATGTAAAGATTATAAAAGATATTAATGTTGATGTTAAAGATAAAGTTGTATTAATTGTTGAGGACATCATTGATTCCGGAAGGACTATGGCCAACTTAAAAGAAATATTCAAGGTAAGGCAATGCAAGGCTTTTAAGATTTGCACATTATTAGATAAAAAGGAAAGAAGAGCTGTTGAGGTCGAGGCTGATTATGTTGGCTTTGATGTGCCAAATGAGTTTGTTGTTGGATATGGACTTGATTATGCCGGGAGATATAGGAATCTGCCGGAAGTAGGTATACTAAAGTCGGAGATTTATTCGTAGAATTTAATTAAATGGGGGTAGTATTTTGAATAATAAGAGGAAAAGATTTGATTGGGTTACATTATTTATTATAATGGGAATATGTGTATGCTTTGCGTATACGTTTTTTCCGTCTGAAATTGACCAGGTTAAGACTATGACTTATTCCGAACTGATGCAAAAGATTGAGAACCATGAAGTTAAGTCTATAGTGGATAATCAAGGAAGTGCTGCTGAAATTGAGCTGATAAATGACAATACGAAGTATTTATGCGATTTGCCGGCACAGAATATGATTGCTGCAACATACAGTGAGTTATTGAAAGAAGGAAACGAGTTTGATTATAAATATGTTCCTTTAGCTGAAACACCTTGGTGGGTAAACTTTTTGCCTACAATTGTATTGGTTGTTTTGTCTGTGCTTTTGTGGATATTTGTTTTCCAACCTACTGTGGGCGGAAATAGTAAGGCGTTTTCTTTTGGAAAAAGCAGGGCAAAATTAAACGGACAGGGAAAAGACAAAGTTACATTTGAGGATGTTGCCGGTGTTGATGAAGAAAAGGGCGAGTTAGAGGAAATTGTAGAGTTTTTAAAGTCACCTAAGAAGTTTACGGATATGGGCGCAAGAATTCCTAAAGGTGTACTTTTAGTCGGACCTCCGGGAACAGGTAAAACTTTACTTGCAAAAGCAGTTGCAGGTGAGGCAGGTGTTCCGTTCTTTAGCATAAGCGGTTCAGACTTTGTTGAGATGTTTGTCGGTGTTGGTGCGTCACGTGTAAGAGACTTATTTGAAGAGGCTAAAAAGAAAGCACCATGTATTGTATTTATAGATGAAATCGATGCGGTTGGTCGTCAGAGAGGTGCCGGAGTTGGCGGCGGACATGACGAAAGAGAGCAAACATTAAATCAGTTATTGGTTGAAATGGACGGCTTCGGAGATAATGCCGGTGTTATAATCTTAGCAGCTACAAACAGACCGGACGTTTTGGATCCTGCACTTTTAAGACCCGGAAGATTTGACAGGCAGGTTGTTGTTGGAGCACCGGATATGGCAGGACGTGAGGCAATATTAAAGGTTCATGCCAGAAAGAAGCCACTTGGCGAAGATGTTGATTTAGCGGTACTGGCTAAAAATACTGCAGGTTTTAGTGGAGCAGATTTGGAGAATATGTTAAATGAGGCTGCATTACTTGCAGCACGTAGGAATAAGACACACATAGAAATGGAAGAAGTTGAAGATGCTATTGTGAAGGTAATTGTCGGAACAGAAAAACGGAGTAAAGTTATTACGGAAAAAGAGAAGAAACTTACTGCATATCATGAAGCAGGGCATGCTGTTGTAAGTAAATTTTTACCGACACAAGATCCCGTTCATCAGGTATCTATTGTTCCGAGAGGAAGGGCAGGTGGATACACGATGTATCGCCCTCTCGAAGATAAATCCTATCGTTCAAAGACAGAAATGGAAGAAAGTATTGTTTCTCTACTTGGCGGAAGAGTAGCTGAAAAGATGATATTAAATGATATTAGCACAGGTGCTCAAAATGATATTCAAAGAGCGACTGAAACTGCAAGAAACATGGTTACAAAATACGGAATGAGTGATGTTTTAGGACCTATGACATTCGGAGACGATAATGACGAAGTATTTTTAGGCAGAGGCTTTGCACATTCAAGAACATATAGTGAAGAGGTTGCACGTGAGATTGATGCTGAGATTAGTTCAATCATTCAAACAGCATATAAGAGAGCACAAGATATTTTAACGGAACACATCGAGAAATTGCATGAAGTTGCAAAAAGATTACTTGAAAAAGAGAAAATTGATGGGGAAGAGTTTAATTCTATTTTTGAATAAAGAGGTGCTTTATGAATTGCGGAACAGATATAGTGGAAATTAAAAGGATAAGAGATATTATAGAAAATAACAATGAAATGTTTTTGAATCGGATATATACCGAGAAGGAAATAGAATATTGTGAGAAGCATAATGCTGCGAAATATCAGCATTATGCTGCAAGATTTTCTGCTAAGGAAGCTGTTTCGAAATGTTTAGGTACAGGATTTTCAGGAAATTTTGATTGGAAAGATATAGAGATAGAAAATGACGAGCTGGGGTGCCCGAAAGTTATTTTATACGGTAAGGCAAAAGAATATTTTAGTATGCTTGGATATAGGGAAATGTCTATCAGTATGTCACATTGCAAAGAATATGCAACATCTGTTGTGGTAGGATATTGACAAACAAGATAAATATATGTATAATACAGAAGTTGGACAAGTTAGTTTGTATAGATTTTGTTAATCATAGATTAAACTTGTGTAAATACTTCTAATCTTGAGAGGAGGGTAGACACATGTCTGAAATAAAATTAAAAGAAAATGAGTCTTTAGATAATGCATTGAAAAGATTTAAAAGACAATGCGCAAAGAGTGGGGTTATGTCTGAACTCCGTAAAAGAGAGCATTATGATAAGCCCAGCGTAAAGAGAAAGAAAAAATCTGAGGCTGCTAGAAAAAGAAAATTCAGATAGTTTGAGATAGCTTGGAATGTTTATTCCGGGCTATTTTTTTCTGAAAATAAAAATTGCAAGATGTAATAAACAAAAATTGACAGAAACAGCTTGGAACATTAATCTCAGGCTATTTTTTTAGTAATAATAGCCAAACTATTAAAATAATGAAGCAAAATGCCGAAAATACTAACGAAGTGTTGTAGTTATAGAAAAAATATAATTGTGTATAAAACCTTAGGGGGAAAAGTGATGAAAAAAAGAATTTTCGCATTTATGATTTCATTGTGCTTTTTGCTTCAGACATGTTTCGGAGCGACAGTAACAATAATAGAAAAGGATATCTCATATAGCTTTACTAAAAGCTCTGGGAATAGAGTATATGTCCAGTCTAAGACGGATGAAATAACCGGATGGAATGTAAAGTCCGGCGGAATAACGCTAGATGCAGATAATTCTTTTGTAATGCCGGATAACGATGTCGAAATAGAGGCTATTTATCCGCCTCCGGCAAAATATTTATTAACTGTAGAAAACTTTGGTGCAACCACTTCTACTCTAAAGACTGTAGGAACTGAGGTAACCGTACTTGCAACTTCTAACGAGAGACATACATTCTCAAAATGGCTTGCGAACGGAATTACATTAACAGATAGCGAATCCAAGAATTCAACCTTAGTATTCACTATGCCGGAAAATCCTGTAACATTAGTTGCACTCTACCTAGAGACAATTGGAAGCGGAAATGAACCTGTGCTAGCAGAAGGATTAACAGCTGTAAATTATGATGTCGCTACTAATACATGGGTAGATGTAACATCAGAATCAACATGGGATTACAATTACACAATGGCATCTAAGTGGGAAAATTCAGCCGGCAGCGAAGACGGTATAACAGGCGATGGAACCGCAAGATGGGCAAATGCAAGAACAGCAGACGGAAGCTTATATGTATGGATTCCAAGATATACATATAAGATAACAAGCGGAGAGCATGAAACAGCAGTTTCATGGAGCAGTGATTTAATTACTTCTACAGACACGGCAGGAAAGATAGAAATTAAATTCAGCAACGGAATAATTGATGATACGAGTGACGGATATATTAGTCATCCCGCATTTACATTTGGAACAGTGGAAATGACTGGATTCTGGGTAGCGAAATACGAAGCAAGTCAAGGAACAAACACAGATACCACAAACGCAGTAGATAAACCAACAGCAACAAGTTACGTAGCACAGTCAAAACCGGGAGTAAGCAGTTGGAGAAATATAAGTGTAAGTAAGATGTATGAATACGCATATAATACTTTTAGAAATGCAGATTCACATCTAATGAGAAATAGCGAATGGGGAGCAGTAGCGTACCTAACAAACGCAATAGGACG
>CAZXFU010000020.1:0-19548 GCA_964640345.1 uncultured Eubacteriales bacterium | reverse complement strand
TGCCGATGTATAGAGTAAAATCTGAAATGGAGATACAAAGAAAGTATCCGGATTTGGTGTTAATTCCGAGAGAGACAGGAAAAGGCTATTATTCGGTAATGGTAGAGTTTAAATATTTAAAAAAGGAAGATGCTAAAAAGTTAGAAGAAAAGAAACTGGAAGCTAAGGCACAAATCGAGGAATATGCCGGCTTTGATGAATTAAAGGATTTACCTGATTTACGGAAATATACAGTCGTGGCTGTAAATGATGAGATTTATGTTGACGAAGTATAATTAAAAAAGGTGGATCGTCCACCTTTTTTAATTACCGAATAAATCTTTTAATAATCCTCTTTCGTAAACTCCACTAAACACATTCTTTAATATTATAAGAACAATTGGCCCAACGATAACGCCAACTAATCCCATAAACTTAACACCTGTATACATAGCAAGTAACGTTAAAAGCGGATAAATTCCTATTTGCTGTCCGACAATCTTCGGCTCTATAGTCTGCCTTACTATCAAAATAAACAAATATAATCCTAAAATACAAAAACCAAGCCTATAATCTCCCATTATTAATAATACAATTCCCCATGGGATTAAAACCGTTCCTGTTCCTAAAATAGGCAAAGCATCAATAATTGCAATAGTAATAGCTAAAATAACGGCGTAATCCACTCTAAACAATAAGAATCCAATCAATAACTCACAAAAAGTTACTGTAATAAGTATTCCCTGTGCCTTTAAGTATGCACCTAGAGAATGGAAAAGTCCGTTTATTATATCTTCGGCTTTCTTCATCCATTTTATCGGCAAGTGCTTTTCTAAAGAATCCGATATGAATTTAGAATCGCAACTCATAAAAAAAGTAGATAATATCGTAATAATAATATAAATGAGTATTGTCGGAAAATTAACAATAATATTTACAACAATATTCCCAGCATTGTTTATCCAATTAGCAATTGTAGTAAGTAATCCATTTATAATATTTAGCACTGAGTTTTGAATTCCATCAACAAGTTCCGGTGAAATATCCAGATTATTAAAGAAGAAGCTAAAACGCCCAAGCAACGTTGAAATGTTATTGTACAAAGTCGGGAAAATATATTGTGTTCGCTCTGACAGCGTTATTATCTCACCAAACAAAGCTGCACAGAACATATAAACAACTCCCCCTACAATTCCCATAAATAAAATCATAGATAATATTACGCCAAGTACCCTTTTTACCTTAAATCGTCTTTCTAAAAAACTCACAGGTATTTTTATTATCTTAGATATTGCAAAAGCTATTAGAAACGGTAAAAAGAATATTGCAGCCTTTACACCAATTAAAATTCCTGCAATAATTAGTAAAAATTCGACAAATACTTTTATGATTCTTTTATAGTTTAATTTTATTTCTTCTGCCATAACCCCACCTCCTAATAAACTATGTTATATATCGGCAACAAAAAAAATTAAAATATCTATTACATTAAAAATGATGCAATAAGTTTAAATATTTTTTCGTCAGCATTTTCTTCTGTTTCAGTTTCTGTTTTCTTACCATTTTTTAGCATTGTTTCGATATTATCATTTAAAACTTTTTCGTTTAAGTCCTTTTCTAAAATAATTTCGCAACCGCCCATTTCTTTAAATGCCCTAGCATTAAGCTCCTGATGGTTCTCTGCAGCAGTCGGTAACGGGATTAAAATAGCCTGCATTCTTGCAGCCCTCAATTCACTTATTGTAAGTGCTCCGGCTCTTGCAACAACTAAATTTACTCTCGAAAACATATCCGGCATATTATTTATGTACGGTAAAATTGTAACATCATTATTATTTGAATTAATTACACTATTTTTCACGGTTAAATAATTTTTTTCGCCTGTTGCATATATTATTTTATATTTTAATTTTCTATTGTTAATCATGCTCACAACAGCATCATTTATTCCTTTTGCTCCCTGACTTCCGCCATAAATCAAAACTGTATTTTCACTGTCTTTTGTCTTTATAACATTAAAAAAAGCTTGATTTACAGGATTACCTGTAACAAACACACATTTGCTTTTAAAATCTTTTTTTGTTCTCTCAAATCCAACAGCAATTCCGTCCGCAAAACTTCCTATAAACTTATTCGTTTTCCCCGCAATAGAATTACTTTCATGTATAAAAACCGGGATATGTAAAAATTTCTTAGCTACAAAAAGAACCGGAGCACAAACGTAACCACCCATTCCAATTACAATTTTCGGCTTCAGTTCTTTCAAAATCCTCTTTGCTTCGAAAACTCCTTCTGAATTTGCTATAACAGATTTTAACAGCTTAATCGGATTTTTGGACAATCCTTTTGAATGTATAAATCTAATATCATATCCTGCTGCCGGCACTAACTTACTTTCCAGACCATATTCAGTTCCTATAAAGGTAATTTTTGCCTCAGGACAATGCTTCTTTATGACATTTGCTATGGAAATACCGGGATTTATATGCCCGGCAGTTCCACCGGCTGCAATAACAATATTCATATTCATCGTTCCTTTATAACGCGTTTTTTATCATATTTTGATACTCTTCTTTTGTTCTAACTCCCACAGCTTTATCAACAATTTCTCCATTTTTAAATATCATAACTGTAGGTATGCTCATAATTTTATATTGAGATGCAATATCCGGCATTTCATCTACGTTCAATTTACAAACTGATGTCTTACCTTCAAATTCATTTGCCAAATCCTCAATAACCGGACTGACCATTTTACAAGGTCCACACCAAGTTGCCCAAAAATCAACTACTACCGGAATAGAAGAACCTAATATACTTTGATAGTTTTCGTTTGTTAAAACAATTGCTTTTTCACTCATTTTTCATTCGCCCCTTTACTTTTCTTCGCCAATAAGTGCCTTAAAATCATTCATATTCTGCATATAGTCAAACGCACTGTCATTTCTTATTCTTTGTTTATATGCAGGATTTAATTTTACAGCTTGTGTTAGATTCTCCATTACCTTAGCATATTCCTTTCTGTAAGAATATATTCTTGACAAATTGTAGTAAGGATTTGGATACTCAGGATTAGCTTTAATTGCTTTCAAATAATATGTTTCAGCACCATAATAATCCTCAGTGATAACTGCTATTTGACCAAGTCCAAAATAAGCTTCTGCCAAATCAGGATTTTTTGAAAGTGTAGATATAAAGTATTTTTTAGCATTTTCATAATCCTTTAATTCCATATAAGCGATAGCTGCATTAAAATATAATTCGTAGTTATCAATATCATATTTTATAGCACTCTCGCAAACCTGTATAGCTGCTTCTTTATTACCTGTTCCACAATATAAAATAGCAAGCATGTTTGATGCAACCGTATAATCAGGCTTTAATATTAATGTTTTTCTAAATTCGTCTATCGCAAGCATTTTTTCATCTGCTCGTTCTAACGCCAAAGCTAAATTATAATGGAATCTGTAATCGTCATTATTTATTTCTATAGCATTTCTAAATGTGTTTATTGCTTCTGTTATTTTATCCGTTTCATAAAGTAATATTCCCATGTTGTAATAAAGAGAAGCATTATTAGGGTCTAATCTTATTGCCTTTCTATAATTCATGATTGCTTTATCATACTCTTTCTTAAAAGCAAACAATGTTCCGATTTTACCATATCCCGCAAAATCTTCAGGCTCATACTCAGAAAGTTTTTCATACATTTTTGCGGCTTCTTCGTATCTTTTTAAGTTTTCAAGTATAATTGCAAGCGGTCTGTAAACCAAAATCCAATTAGATTTAGAATCTCCTGCCTTTTTAAAGTTTTCAACAGCAAGCTCAGGTTTATTAAGGCAAGCAAACGCCAATGCCAAATTATAATATACATCAAACTTTTCAATACCCTGCATAATATTTTTAGCTCTGTCAAAAGCAATTGACGCACTTGAATCGTCATATGTTTCTTGATTTTCAAGTAACTCTGCCGCCCTTAAAAATCTTGCAACAGCCATTTCGTAATTTGCATTTTTCATATATATAATACCTGAATTAAACAATATTACGGGATTTTCTTTAAATAATACTTCTGCTCCGTTATATATATCTAGTGCGTCTTTATATTTTTCATTAGACGCTAAATTTTCAGCCACATTAAACTTGTCTTTTAACTGTGTTATAACGTCTTCTTCATTTAATTTTATCCACTTTACAACATCATCAGGCGATTTCGGGTCAAGCATCGGTATTTTATCAAAATACTCATTAACAACGCCCTTTTCAAAAATACTACCACCCGGGCCAAGCAAACCCGCTATATTATTTCTTATAGATGTTAAATATTCAAGTAAGAAGATGCCTCCAGGAATAACTACACCTAAAATAACTGCAATACATTCAATAAGATAATTTCCATAATATATGCTATTAAACAAATTAAGTACATTAAATGTTATTGCTATTACTTCGCCTCCGCCAATTGCTAAATACCATTCTTTTCGTTTGTCTATATATGACTTTATTATATAGACAAAAAGCAAAACAGATATAATATTGTAAATTATCCTTTCAATAATCATGCCTACTACCTCCAAAACTATTTAGTCTTCTAATCCTTTTAATTCATCTATGTTTTCTACATTGTTTTTTTCTACGACACCCTTTATAACTTTTACTTCTGAAGCTTTAAATTCTTCAAAATCAACATCATCATCTTTATCAATTAATTTAACCTTAACTTCCTCTTTCAATATATTTGAGGAAATAACAGTTCCTTCTCCTTTAGGAGTTTTAACCAAAGAACCAACTTTAGGCACTCTTTTTATCTTTTCTTCATATCCACATTGCTCATAAGCAAGGCAACACATAAGTCTCCCACAAGCACCGGAAATTTTTATAGGATTAAGAGACAGCCCCTGATCCTTTGCCATCTTTATAGATACCGGTTGGAAATCACATAAAAATTTATGACAACAAAACTCTCTGCCACAATGTCCCAGACCACCTAGCATTTTTGATTCGTCTCTTACCCCGATTTGCCTTAGCTCAATTCTCGTCTTAAAAATAGCAGCCAAGTCTTTTACAAGTTCTCTAAAGTCAATTCTTCCCTCAGCAGAAAAGTAAAATATAACTTTACTGTTATCAAAAGTATATTCAGCATCAATAAATTTCATATCCAAGTTATGCTCTTTTGCTTTTTTTATGCATATTTCTAACGCACTTTTACTTTTTTGAATGTTTTCTTCATTTTTCTTAAAATCTTCTTTTGTTGCAACCCTTATAACGTCCTTTAATGGGTTTTGGAAAGTTGACTCGTCAACTTCTTTGTTTATTAATGTAACATAACCAAATTCAAGACCTCTTACGGTCTCAACTATTACACAGTCATTCTCGCTTATACTTAACTCTTTCGGATTAAAATAATATGTTTTTCCATTATCCTTAAACTTTACACCTATAACTTTTGTCATTTTTTCTATCCTTTCATATTTAATAACATTTCATCTATTGTCATTGAAAAATTAGCGTTTTCGTTTATTCTTTTTTCTGCAAAATTTATTACCGGAACATATTTTGCAAAGCTAATTGTATCACAAATATACTGCCCTGACAACTCATTTTTCCCGTCCTCGATTCGCTTTCTGCAATACACCAACATCTCATGAAGTATTTCTATAATATCATCTTTATTCTTTTCAAAATAATCCGCATATTTTAGAACTTCCACTTTATTTTTTCTTCCAAGATTATCAATAATATCTTTAATCTCATCTCTTACATTAACTTTACCATTGTCCTGAATTTTTATAGTTTTAACCCTTGAACGAACAGTACCTATAACACTGTATACCGATGACGAAACAAGTATAATTACAGCATATTGAGGAGGTTCTTCAAGCGTTTTTAATAAGCAGTTTTGTGCAGCAACATTTAGTTTATTAGCTTCGTTAATTATATACACTTTCCTTTCTGCTAAAATCGGTTTTTTCGAAATATCCTTTTGCAGTTCCCTTATTTCATCTACTTTTATAGCCTTCTCCTCTGTATTAACCAACACGTAATCAGAATTGTTTTCCAACTTTTTACCTAAAATTTTTTGTGCAAATTCTTTTGCCTCTTCTAAAGCTTTTCTTTCATCATTACATTCAAAAAAGTACGCATGATTTATTTTGTTTAATTTTATATCCTTCTCTAAACTTTCTAACATATTTTTTCCTTTCGTAAAACATTTTACATAAGCATATCAACAAGCAAGCCTTGAATCCCGCTTATCTTCTGAACAATATTTAGTTTATCTTTTTCCGAATTCATTAACTCTTGAGTAAGTTTCTCAAGCTCATCATTTACTTTTTCCACTATTCCCATAACCTTATAAGATCCGTCACGACCAAATTTAGTCTCTTTGGAATACTTGTGCGAATACTTAACAGTATATTCCAAAAACTCCTTTATCATCTGCTTGTATTCAACCAAATCTCTCATTTCCATTCTTTCTTTTATAAATTTGCCTTTCTCATTTATTTTCTTTAGTTGTTGCTCTAATTGCTGTTTTTCATTTTCTCTTTCAAATCCGCCAAAAGTATCTGAAAAATTATTGTTTCCGGATTTATTTATTTTTCTTCCTTCTCCGGAAGTCGACGTAACATTTGAAGTATTCATTCCAACACTATTTATTTTCATACCTCATTCACTCCTTTACAACTTCCTGCCAATATTGTATCATATCTATGAGATATTAACAAGAAAATTATAGCGTCACTTTAGCTAAACGAAAGGAAATCAAAAACAATGGGAAAAATTATAGTGATTGAAGGATTAGATGGGTCAGGTAAACAAACACAATCCGAGAAATTATTTAAAAGGTTAAAAGATGAAGGTAAAAATATAATGAAAATTGCATATCCAAGATACGATAACCCTTCATCATCACTTGTAAAAATGTATTTATCCGGAGAATTTGGGAAAAACGCAAATGATGTAAGTGCATATATCTCTTCAACGTTTTTTGCCGTAGATAGGTATGCTTCATATAAGCAAGATTATGAAGAGTTCTACAAAAATGGCGGCATTGTACTTTTAGACAGATACGTAACTGCAAATATGGTACATCAGTCAAGCAAGATAGATGATATTCATGAAAAAGAAAAATTTTTGACATGGCTTTCAGACTTTGAATATGGAATTTTCGGAATACCAAAACCAGATAAAGTATTTTTCTTAAATATTCCTCCAAAAGTAAGCCGAGAATTAATAAAGGAAAGAGACAACAAGTTTTCACATGAAAAGCAAAAGGACATTCACGAAAAAGACGAAAAATACTTACAGCACGCATATGATAATGCTTGCTATTTAATAAAAAAGTATAATTGGTGTGAAATAAATTGTACCCTTAACGGAAAACTGCGAACTATTGACGATATACATGAAGAGATTTATAAAAAGGTACAAAACGTTCTTTAGCTAAAGGAGGAAAATAATAAATGGAAATATATATAGGTGCTATGGTCGCCACAATATTGATTATTATTGTCATGTTAATTTCAATTAAAATTTTAGGAGAAATGATAGGCTCTAATCAAAAGCAAGCCTCGGAGTTGCAAGATAAACGACTTGCAGAATTAACGAATCAGCTTACCGAAAGAAATAATACTTTGCAAAAAACAGTAAATGATATGCTTATACAAATAGATACAAGAGTAACACAAATGCAAGAAAATAATAATAAAAAATTAGATGAGATGAAAAATACCGTTGACGAAAAACTTCAAAAAACCTTAGAAGATAAGGTATCTCAGTCTTTTAAATTAGTTAGTGAACGTTTAGAGCAAGTTTATAAAGGTCTTGGTGAAATGCAAAACTTAGCCAACGGAGTAGGTGATTTGAAAAAAGTCTTAACAAATGTAAAATCAAGAGGAATTTTAGGAGAAATCCAATTAGGTGCAATATTAGAACAAATTTTGTCGCCTGACCAATACGAAACAAATATATCCACAAAGCCTCAATCTACAAATGTAGTTGAATTTGCCGTAAAACTCCCTGGTAACGAAAATGGGGTTGTACTTCTACCTATAGACTCAAAATTCCCCGGCGACGCTTATTCAAACCTTGTGGAAGCTTACGATATCGGAGATCCTGCGAAAATAGACGTATGTGTAAAAGAACTTGTTCGAATGATAAAACTTTGTGCTAAAGATATTCATGAAAAATACATATATCCACCTTATACAACCGATTTTGGCATAATGTTTCTTCCGTTTGAAGGACTATATTCAGAAGTCGTAAGACGCGGATTAATAGAAGAGCTTCAAGAAAAATATAAAATTGTAATTGCTGGTCCAACAACCATGGCTGCATTATTAAACAGCTTGCAAATGGGCTTTAAAACACTTGCGATTCAAAAAAGGTCAAGTGAAGTTTGGAAAGTACTTGGTGCAGTAAAAACCGAATTTGACAACTTCGCTTCGGTACTAAGTGATACTCAAAAACGTTTAGAACAAGCAAATAACAGCTTAGATAAGCTTGTTGGCGTTAGGACGAGACAAATTCAAAGAAAACTAAGTTCTGTAACAAGTTTGGCTGAATTAGAGAGCAAAATGATACTAGATGAAGAAACAGAAGAGAATTAGAGTGAAATCTAATTCTCTTCTGTCTTTTTTAGTAAAAACTTTTCGACCCAACCTTTTTTATATTTTAGCGAAATATATCCAATAATTGAAGCAACCAACGCTCCTATTGAATCTACTATTAAATCCTTCATTGTATCTAACAATGAAGCTCTTCCTATTAGAAGTGTTCCATCTTCCAAAGCATATTTTTGCATATTTGTTTTAAAAACTCCATCCATAAAGAACTCATAAAATTCCCATATAGTGCCTAAACTAACAGCAAAGCAAAACGCAAAAACAACAACAAACATCGGACTCAAATTAACCGGAACTTTCTCTGTTCTATTAAGGATTGTAATAACTGAAAATCCTAATATACCAAGCATTAGACCACTAAATGTATGTAAAATTGTATCCCAGTTAGGTATTGCATAGTAAAAACTTCTCACTTCTCCTAAATATATCGAGCAATACAAAAAAATTACATATAAAAGCATCATCCCAGCAGGAATTCTTATATTTGTTTTTTGTCTTAAAAATCTTGGCAGTAACATAGCAACAATTCCCAAGACACATTGTAATAAAGTTAAGACATAATCTGTTTTTAGTCTCTTAAATGGTAATACGGCAGTATATTCAGTCGGTGCCATCATCATTATAATTACAACAAGTGGAATAGCAACTATTAATGAGATTAGAACAAAAGCACTTATTATCTCAACTATATTTAATTTTCTTCTCATAATTTCCCTCCGCTTCTTTAATTAATTCTAGCATTATTCTCTTTGGTTTTGCAACTTCAAATAAAAAAGGTGGACTTCGCCCACTCTATGTCGCTTCGCGACAAAATATTAATGTATCTTTTTTGGTAATAGAAATTCCCTTTTATTGCTCGTTTCACTCGCTTTTTTAGAGGAATTTCCTATTACATAAAAAAAAGGGGGCTATAAAAAACCCCTTTTATTCTTAATTTGATTCTCTTAAAGCTTCAATTGCTTTAATCTTTGTGGCTCTCTTCGCCGGGTAATATCCTGAAATAACACCCACTAACATTGCAAACCCAAGTGCTGCCAGTGTTAGCCAAAGAGGAATAATAGAAATTTTTCCTCCGCCACTTCCTATTCCTCCTAGTGCATCTCCGATTTTATCCGCATATTTATTCATAAAGAATGATGCTAGATAACTGAGCCCTACTCCAAGACCACCGCCGATAAGACCAATCATACTCGCTTCAAATAAAAACAATTTCTTTATATCTGTTATAAGGCAACCTAAAACCTTCATAACACCAATTTCCTTTGTTCTCTCATAGATAGACATTATCATAGTATTAGCAATACCAATTGCAGAAACCAGCATAGATACAGCACCAATGCCACCTAAAATAAGTTGCAATGTATTTGCTGTTTCTTGCATAGGCTTTACCATATCTGCAAGGCTATACGTACCATATTCCATAGTTTTAATTTTGTTTTGGACTTCCTCAACATATTTTACATCATCAACAGCTACCCATATTTCACTATACCCCTTATTATCGTCATATAGCTTTGCACCGGATTTCTTTAGTTCTTTTTTCCATTTATTCATCTGTTCAATATTAACATAAACATTCCAATTCATGTCTCCATTGCTTTCAGCCATTTTACCAACAAAATTTACATTATAATACTTAGGTTTATTATTCTCTCCGTAGTTAGCACTAATAGTCATTTTTACTTTATCTTTCATAATGTCAACATCTGCATCGCCACCGTTTCCTTTTGGTTGATAAAAATACAATGCATCAGAGCCACAAACCATAGCATCTGTATCTTCGTCGGTCAAATACCTTCCTTCAGCAAGTTCAGGAAACTCAAAGTATTTAAATGCATCAGGTAAAATTCCATATACAGTTGCCCATGCTTGATATTTTCCGGAGTAAAACTGCATACTCATACTTTGAATAGGAGTAACGGCTTTAACATGCGGAATTTCTTTTATTTTACTAACCACATTATCATCAAGTTCTTTTTGCTTTCCCGGTTGTAAGTTTTCCGAACCATCATTTTCAGGATAATAATACCTATTTACTGTTATTTTCGTAAGGCTTCCCATTTGCATTATTTGTTCATTAAAACTTTCCGTCATAGCAATACCTAAAGACAACATTACAACTATAGAAAACGTTCCGATCACAACACCCATAACGGTAAGTGATGTACGAAGTTTTCTTCTTGTCAAGTTTTTTAACCCCATTTTCACGAAATCACTACTTCTCATCTTTTCACCGCCATAAATTCATTAAATATCTTTCTTTTTCATTGCTCGTTTTCCAAGTAAAATTCCAATAATAAGTCCTAAAATTATACTTCCCGCAACAATCCCAATAAGCAGCCAATTTATATTTCCACCACTTGCTCCAGCCATATCCATACCCATATCCATTTACTTTTCCTCCATTTCAAAAATATTAAATTTCATCTTCTAACTTTCTCATCATAATTTTTATTGTAATAAATCTTACAATAATTGTAGTAAGTAAAAACGTGCCAATTCCTATAAGAGTAAGCTTCCACCATTCCATTTGCTCTGTTTCAGGCTCTGTTGGTGTTACAGAGATATCATCCATTCCTGGATCATAAGCCGGCATGTCTTCATATACTGTACCTTCGATAGGATTTGTAATAGTCTTCACATTTCCGCTTGAATCTTCAAAAGAAAATATAATACTGCCTTTTGCATTTCCGGCAACATCAGCTTTTACTTCAATTTCAGAATAACCACTGCCACCTGCTTCTACATTACCAACATAGTTAGTTGCATTAACCGGTGAATAATCTCCCTCTACTGTTACAGATAAATTAGAAACAGTTGCTTTACCTTTATTGTAATATTCAAAAGAAATACTTCCTGTATTTCCTACGTACATTTCATAAGGACCGCTTATATTGTCTATAGATAATTCTGTTTTTTCTACAACAGGGATGTTTATTTTCTCGGTAGCAGTATGTTCATTACCATCTGCATCTTCATAATCGAATGTTATAGAAACAGGATATGCTCTTGATAAAGCATCCGCTTTTGCTCTTAATGTAAAGCTCCTAGAAATTTCTTCTTGTGCTTTTAATTCGCCAACATAAAACGAGTTGCTTCCGCCATCTAATGAAAATGTTCCGTCTTCTGAATCAACAACAGCTTTCATGTTTTTTATTGTTTTTGTTGTATGTGTATTTTTTATCGTAAAACCAAAGGAAACTGTTTTTCCTGCAACAACCGTATCCGGATTTGTTTTATATGAGCTGACAATAATTTTAGGAATTCCCTTTCCGGAGTCTCCTTCGGAGCCTTTGACATTATTTATATAAATTGTTTTAGTATCTGTGTACTCTTTATTATCTTGGTCAAAATAATGTAAGTCAACATCAAGTGTATTAGTACCTTTTACGATATTTTCAGAAACTAACAAATCAAAATCAATCCTTTCGCTTCCTTTCCCTTCTATAATATCGAAGTATCTATTGTCAATAGCGTCTTTAACCATAAAACCGTCTTTAGACATACCTTTTAATGTAAGTTTTACTCTTCTGGCATCTAAATCTCCCGAATTATAAAGTTCGAAAGATAATTTATTTTCAGAATCTGCTGTAACAGTTTCAGGATTATTGGCAATATTTCTTACAATAATTAAAGGCTTTGAATATTCTTTAACAACTTCAAAATACAATGTTTGCTTGTTTGAATATTCTGTTCCACTACCATTAGAATAAGTAATATCAAACGGTAATGCGTAAGTTCCTACATCAGCTGTCTCTTTAACTTTTAAGCTCATTTTAACTTCTTTTTTCACACCTGTGCTCATTCTATAAATTGTATATGTATCAACAGCTGTTTCCCAGTAAATAGGAGCGTCTTTCTCAGAATTTGTAATAGTAATATATCTTGCACCCTGGTCGCCCACATTCTTTACAACCACAGTAAAATCAACAGTTTCACCTGCTTTTACTTTCATAACATCTGTTTTGTTTTCAAAAATTATTTTGGGATATTCGGCTTCCCATTCATCATCGCTGGCAAAACTTACATTTACCAAACCAACTAACATTAATACTGCACATAAAATAGACACCAACTTCTTCATACTACTCTCCTCCATAATATTTGTTTTTCATACACTAACTAAGTAATCTCAGGAATATTCTCATTTTCGCGGACACTTTCGACATGTCCGTCATGAATACATATTACCTTATCTGCAAACTCCGCGATTCTTGAGTCGTGCGTAACCATTACAATTGTTTGATTGTATTTTTTAGCCATATCCTTAATAATTCCCATAATCTCCATAGTTGTTTTTGAATCAAGATTTCCTGTAGGCTCATCTGCAAAAACAATTTCCGGCGAACTTACAAACGCTCTTGCAATTCCGACCCTCTGTTGCTGACCTCCGCTCATTTGAGAAGGTTTATGCTTAGCACGTCCAGATAATCCTACAGCTTTTATTATCTCTTTAACCATTGCCTTTCGCTTTTTTGGAAGCACTTCTTTAAATATAAGTGGCAATTCAACATTTTCAAAAGCCGTAAGAGATGAAATTAAGTTATACGCCTGAAAAATAAAACCTAAATATTTCTGTCTAAAAATAGATAACTCCCGTTCACTCATTTTACTTATTTTTCTGTTACGAATAATTACTTCTCCGGAAGTAAGTTTTTCTATACCTGCCATAACATTAAGTAATGTTGACTTTCCTGAACCGGATGTACCAAGCAAACAGCAAAACTCACCTTTATTTATAGTAAGACTCACATTATCAAGTGCCACTATTCTTTCAGTTCCGACTTTATATATCTTCGTAACATTTTTTACTTCAATAATAGGCTCTTCCATTTTTCTCCCTTCCTATCTAAGTGTTATAATTCAATTAATACAATACATCAAAAAAATTATATTGTCAATCAAAAAAACTTATTACCTTTATTAGACAATCTTTATGCAAAAAATGTTTCATTTTTTATCATATTTTTATGCTTATTGCATTTTTATTTTACATTTGTCTAATTCTGTTGTCAATACATTTTTCACTAATCTATTTAATATCTATTCTCTTTATGTTAAAATACATCTCTAGGGGGGAAAAAAATGAATGTATATGATTTTGATAAAACAATATATGACGGGGATAGCACTGTAGACTTCTACTTTTATTGTATAAAACGTCAGCCAAACTTACTTGGCTTTCTTCCAAAGCAAGCATGGGTATTTACAAAATACCTTTTTGGATTTATAACAAAGACTCAATTTAAGGAAAAGTTTTTTGAAGTTTTTGGTGGTATAGAAAATATAGACAATTATATAACAGACTTTTGGGAGAAAAATAAAGTAAAAATCAAAAAATGGTATAGTAAGACACACATTGACAATGACGTGGTAATTTCAGCCTCTCCGGAATTTTTGCTAGAACCAATTTGTAAAGAACTCCATATTGAAAAAGTTATTGCCTCTCGTGTAGATAAAGAAAATGGTAAATACACGGGTAAAAATTGCTATGGCGAAGAAAAGCCAAAAAGATTTTATGAAATATATCCAAACGAAAAAATAGAAACATTTTATTCTGACTCTCTTTCAGACACACCTTTAAAAGAACTTGCCAAAAATGCTTTTATTGTTCAAAAAGAGAAACTACTAAAATGGGATGAATACAAACCTAGTTTTATGAAAAAGCTCATAAAGATGTTTCTCTCCCTTCAATTTATAGTTTTCCTTATAATAGGTGTAATAAACACTATAAACGGAATAGGCTTCGCTTATTTATATTCGATATTAATAGAAAATGTAAATGTAGCATTTATTGTCGGCTATTTAACAAGCCTTTCAATAGGTTATCTATTAAATTCCTGGTTAACCTTTAAAGAACCTATAAATTTCAAGAAATATATAAAATATTGCATTTCATACATTCCAAATTTTCTGATTCAAAACGGATTTGTTGCCTTATTTTATAACATACTTAGGTTAGAAAAATTATTAGTATTCTGTATGGCAGCAGTAATCGGAATACCTGTAACTTTCTTGTTGTTAAAAATTTTTGCTTTCAAAAAACGAAAAAAATAGAGAAAATACAATAAAAGAGGCTAAAATTAAATAGCCTCTTTTACTTCAGCTCATCAAAAAACTTTTTTACCTCTTCTAAAATTTTATAATCGCAAACACCCTCTTTATCAGTAATATGATGATTTTTATCCTCATATAACTTAAATGTAACACTAGATTTAGTTATAGCGTCTTTACAGCCTACAATTCCAACATCAAACGGTACAACCGTATCATCATAACTATGCATTAACATAACAGGGCAATTAGCCAAGTTTATCCCGGCAACTGCAGTTGCATTAGCATATTTCCCAAACTTCATAAATTCATATATTTTCACAAAAGGTCCGATAACATTTGCAACTATTTTATTCTGCCTATCTGTAATTGTCCTTTTTATCATCTTTACTGTATCATTAAATCCGGAACGTTCAACAACACCTGAAACTCTATGATTAAACATATTAACAGCACAAACTGCATATCCGCCCCAGCTGTGACCATACAAAAAAATCTTCGTATTTTTATATTCATCTTTATTCTCCAAATATGAAAGTACACAATCCAAATCAACCACTGACTGTGGCAATCCTCTTATATTATCTCCTCCGCTTTCGCCACAGCCGGTATTGTCAAAAGAAAATACCGAATATCCATTCGTTGCAAAAAAGTTTATTTCATTTATATATCCCACTGCTTTAGTGCGTATTCCTTGTGAAAAAACAATTATAGGTTGGTTGGCTTTTTTATTATACCAATAACCAGCCAATTCTATATTTCCTTTTGTAATAATCGTTTCCTTTTCTCTTTTTAACTTAGGATATCGGTCAAGCAGTTCTTTTGTTTCATGCTCTGTTACAACACCTCTAAATTCAAAATTTTTTTCATAAATTCTTGCCGTTACACACAGCATCAATAAAAATATTAATAATAAAATTACTATTGCCATTTTAACCCTCTTCATATAATTTTTCTCCGCATGCTATTTTTTTTAGCTTGCACTTTTTTTTGAAAATGATACTAATAATGCATAACGAAATACATAAAAAGTCCATACAATATACTTCCCAAAATAACTACTCTATCTTTTAGTAGCACATTAATAGGATCTCCATCAACTTTTCCTTTTATATCATAGCTATACTTTGCTATAATTGCGACTACCATCAAAATACTAAAATAAATAATTCTTGAAAATCCTCTATCAATAACACCAAACACACACCAACACGAATAAAAAACAACTGTAAGACCCAAACAAATATCCATAAGAATATTTAACACTTTGGAATTATAATACTTTAAAACACTTCTTACACATTCTCCCTGGTTAACCGCCTCATTTCTCCTTTTTCCAAGTCCCATATACAGTGAGAGTGCAAAAACAACTCCACACATCCAATAAGAAATGCTTATGTTACTAATTGCTCCACCATACAAAACCCTTATTAAGAAGCCACTCGCTAAAAACAAAATATCCACTACCGGGACTTTTTTCAAACAAAAACTATAGGCAAAATTAATCAAAATGTATGCACCCCAAAGTATCCAAACTAAAGCTCCTCCGTCTGACGCCACAAAGTAATTAAATGTTGCAGAAATTATAAATAAAATCAAAGAAAAAATAATTGCATTTTTTATTTCCAGCTCACCGGAAGCTATGGGTCTCTTACACTTTATAGGATGAAGTTTATCTTGTTTTACATCAACAATATCATTTATAACATATATAAATGATGAAATAAAGCAAAATGAAATAAAGCCTAACAAATTAATTTTTAAAAGCTTAGCATCAAATAACTTTCTACTAAACACAAGAGGCAATAAAACCAAAATATTCTTTATATAATGTTTTACCCTCATAAGTTTCAAATATTTTTTCACTCTAAATCCTCCACATACATAAGCTCACCATATAACTTTTTAGCTTCAAATGTATACGGCTCAGCTTTAACGTAACTAATATCGGCATCTTTTAAATTAAACTCAATACCATAATGAGAAGATGAAACTAAGTAAATTCTTATCGGCTTTATTTTTGATTTTTCTATAGCTACTGCAAAATTTTCTTTAGTATTTTGTGTTTCTAAAACACACTTTTCAACATATTTTGAAAAATAATTTGTGTTTTTTATTAACAACCCGATGTATACAAAGCAAATAACTCCTATCAAAAATTTAAAGAACTTATCATTGTTAAATCCAACAAATATTAAAACAAGTGTAAAAATAGGAATTAGATAAAAATAAGGTGAATACCTTGCCCACCAACTTTCTTCTATGCAAAATAACAGTGCTAAAACAACTGCAATATTGGCTGCTATAATACTAAACCAATATTTATCATTCTTAAACAAGCAATATAACTCAAACGTCAAAACTACGGCAGAGAAGCATAAAACCCCACCAAATAAAGGTCCAAAGCCAGCAATCCTTGTATCAGGACCTATCGCAGCAACATTTTCTTCTTTCTTTGAAACAGAAAAAGGGAATTTTAAATCTGGGAATTCTCTTCCGACTATATTTTCAGTCTTTGAAAACATAGAAATAAGTAACCTTTCGGGTCCATTAATTTTATTAAACGCCGTTGGTTGATTACCTGTCATAATATCTCGCTTGTTTTCGCCGGCCAACGGATACAAAGGATGTCCATCGTCTATGTAATTTGTAACATATGTAGAAAAGCCAACTAAGAATATGGCAACACTGCATGTTACTATATAAAACACTGTATTTTTAAATAAAACATATACAAATTCTTTATCTATGGCGGACTTTATCAGCCAAATTATATAAAATAGCAAACAAAAAACACCTGCATAAGCTAACCCTGTAAATTTAATATTCACGCAAAACACAACTAACTCAAATAATGAAAAATACTTTATTTTCTCATCAACTACATATTTTTTATCAGATATTCCAAATAACGCCACAATAACGCAAAACAAACATGTATACAATAAATTGTCCACATATAATGTGAAGATTTGTGAAACAGTAAGCGGATTATAAATCATTAACCCTGATACGATTAAGGCTTGCCACCATTTTAAATATACTAACGAAAAGTAATGAAATGAAAATGCAAAAAGCACATATGCCATAAGTATATTAACGGCTTTTCCTGTTTCAATATTTCCTGTTAAACTATATATACAAGCTCCCGTTATCCAAGATGCCTTACAATAATGTTGCGTAAAAACAGAAGCATATTTCATATCTGTTATATTAAGTTCCGAATTGTCAGCGAATTCAATAAAATCATCATAAACAGGATTCCAACCATTCGCTAAGCTACCTAAAGCAGCCTTATGGTACCAGTTGCTATCATGTGCAAAGTCATAAATATTTTGACTCACTATAATCGAACTAAAAAAAATAAATATTCCCAAAATAGTACCTATAAGGAGCTCTGCCTTGGAGTTTTTTCTATTAAAAGCAATCACTATTCCAAAAGATATAATTGCAGAAAACATGGGAATTAATTTTGTTATTGTTCCTCTAAATAAAAAAATTATTGAAGATAATATTAACATCGCCACTAAAAAAGACAATATAAGAAAACCAGAATAAAATATAATGTTTTTTAAAGAGTTCCTGGATAACATTAAAACTCCTCCATTCATAAAAGTATAATTTTATTCTAGCATAAAAAAAAGAAAAGCGATACACAGTTTTCTGTATATCGCTTTTTATTATGTGAATTTTGAACTAAAGCGTCCTAATTCGTTTTTTTTATTTAAAGCATTTCTTCGTTTCCGTCCATAACTCTTTCATATCTATGATTGTTTGTTGCTTCCATAATATGACCATATGCCCAGTGGTTTGAAGATAAATCAGTAAATCTTAAAATATAATTATTTCCGCCGTGGCTATAGTTATGTTCGAAATTGTAAGAATAATTATAACCTTTTGTATACAACTCGCCTCTAAACAAATAGTTGTTAATAATTGTTACTGCTTCTGCTCTTGTGATATTGCTGTTTGGCTTTGCTGTACCATCACTATAACCATCCATAATTCCAAGTCTTAATAATTGTTCCATAGCACATCTTACTTCACTGTCTTTAGTATCAGTTGCAGAAATAAATACAGGCTCTAAATCTTCAACATCTAAAATTGCTGCAATCGCATAAGCTAAGTCAGCTCTTGTTGCATAATCTTGTGCTCCGAAATAATTGTATGATTTAGGTTTCATATATCCTCTGTCAACAACAGTTTGCATATAATTCTTTGCCCAGTGATTATTTGCATCTGTAAATTGAGTTGCATAATCGTAATTTGATGCAATTCCTTCAATATTGCAAATCATAGAAGCAAGTTCTGCTCTTGTAATCTTTCCTTCTGATAAGAATGTTCCGTCAGGGTAACCAACACAATATGCTTGATGGCTTCCTGTTCCTGAAGCACCAACACAGAAAATTAAATTTCTAACTGTTGATGTATCTTTTAATGAACTTCCTGAATAAATCTTTGCGGGAACAGTTATAATCTTTTCATTAGCCTTGCTAGAAGTATAGTGAGCTGTAAAGCTTACTCTTCCGTATTCGCCTGAATTTAACGTACCGATATCCCATGTTACCTGCTTTGATGAAATTTCTCCATCATCACTAGCCTTATCAGCTTCTAAATATGTAGGCAAATCAACTACTAATTTTACGTTTGTTGCCTTTGAAGAAGAACCATTATAGTAATCTACATAGTATAAAATTTCTTCATCAGGTTCAAATCTAATCTTATCGTCCGCATTTCTTATTTCAACACGCAAACTTCTTACTCTCGTATTTACATCGCCGATAATATCAGAGTTACCAGGATAATTATCTTCAACTATTTTATATGTAAATTTTTCATAATCACATAAGTTTCCGTCATCATCCATAGCTCTTACATATAAGTAATGTTT
>CAZXFU010000019.1:0-19904 GCA_964640345.1 uncultured Eubacteriales bacterium | reverse complement strand
TCTTAGCAAATATCCTAAGATTTTAAATGAGACCATTATTAATGACAATGACTTCCTTCAAAAGCTAACTATTAACAAAATTAAACTTCCTGTTTAGGGGAAAAAATGTTACAATTTAATACGTAGATGAAACATTTGGTTAACAAAATTCGTCTAAATATTAAACATAGGAGCTGAAGAAATGCAGAATAATGATATCATAGAAAGATTAATCTCATTATATGGCAATGATGTACTTCGAATGGCAAATGCTTATACTCGTAACTCGTCAACAGCAGAAGATATATTTCAGGAAGTATTTATTAAAGTTGCACGTAATATAAATAAATTTGAAAAGAGAAGCAGCGAAAAAACGTGGATAATTCGAATTACAATAAATACATGTAAAGACTTTTTAAAAAGCTCTTGGAATAAAAGAGTTGTACCTATGGAAACTGTCGATACAAACGAAACTTCCCATGCTGAAGATAGTATTTTAAACAAAGAACTGTCTGAAATTATTATTCAAGAAATTTTAAATCTACCACTTAAATATAAAGAGGTCCTTTTACTTTATTACTATCAAGACTTACTTACTTCGGATATAGCTAAAATATTAAATGCACCGGAGGCTTCTGTACGAACACGTCTAAAGCGTGCAAGAGAACTTATAAAAGAAAAATTAAAAATAATCTTAGAAGATTAAAAAGGAGTGTGAAGAAAATGAAAAAGTCAGAACTAAAATCAGCTTTTGATAAAGAGTTCAAGAATATCGAAGTATCCAAAGAACTAAAAGCCAAAACATTAAAAGCCATAGACGAAACACAAACTCTTAAAACTTCACATCTTCCGTACCTGAGAAATTTTGCTGCGATATTTGTTGTTTCTTTATTATGTCTTTCAGTATATTTAGTGAAAAATCCGATAAACCGAAAAGATTCAGAAATAAACATCCAAAGCCTTGATATCAACGGTGCTCAAACAAATGAGGATTTAAAAGATACATCTGTCCAATTGTTTGATATTAATGAAGCACTAGAAAAGAGTGTTACTACCACCTCTCCGTCAAACGACATATCATCTAATTCAAATTCTCGGAGAATGGTTAAAGAAGACCTACCAGACAGTACGGCAGATAGCCTAGAAGCTCCGCAAGACACGGATTCATTTCCCGAAACATCATTTATGATGTCCACACGTTCAACGATTATAACTGAAGAAAGTTTTTTAGCCGAACATCCTGACGCAGAAAAGACAGATGACGGATATATTATCAATGAAAATGATAATATAGTTTTATATACGTTTACAGACGGATACCTCGATACAATCACACTCTTAGAATAACTGTTACTCTTTCATTATGATAAAAGGGAGGCTGTTGAAAAAGCTTCCCTTTTATCATACTTCTTTTTTTCTGTCTCTTATCATAAGTTCTAAAACTGCTTTTTTTGGTTCTTTGTCTTCAAAAAGCACCTTGCAAGCTTGCTCTGTAATAGGCATCTCTACATTGTATTTCTTACCTAGTTCTCTAACTGATTCCGCTGCGTTTATTCCCTCGACAACCATATTGACTTTATTAACCGCCTCAGAAACAGATAAACCCTGACCTATATACTCGCCAGCTCTATGATTTCTACTATGTTTACTTGCACAAGTAACGACCAAATCCCCTATACCGGTTAGACCGTAAAAACTCTCTATTTTTCCACCCATAGCTGTACCTAGGCGAATTATTTCAGCTAATCCTCTTGTTATAAGCCCAGCCTTAGCATTATCTCCAAATCCCAAACCATCAGATATTCCTGCACAAAGTGCTATAACATTCTTTACAGCTCCTCCAATCTCAACCCCGATTAAATCGCTATTTGAATATACTCTAAAATATTCGTTCATAAAGGCCGAGCATACAACTTCTCTAACTTCATAATCATCCGAACACACAGCTACAACTGTAGGCAACCCCCTTGCGACCTCCTCGGCGTGACTCGGACCTGATAAAACAGCTATCTTTTGTCCCTTTGGCAGTTCTTCTTTCATAACTTCAGACAATCTCTTTTGCGTTCCTTTTTCAAGTCCTTTTGCAACGTTTACCACAATTTGATCTGTTAAATACCTAGATATATTCTTTGAACATTCTCTAACAGCAACAGACGGCACAGCCAAAACAATCATTTTTGTATCTTTTATTCCGAATTCTAAATCTGTCGTAGCATTTATTCCACTCGGAATAATAACCCCCGGCAAATATCTCTTTAATTCATGGTTAGTTTTTATACTTTCTACTTCATCTTGATTTCTTGACCAAATTGTAACGTCATGTCCATTTTCAAAAAGCAACTTCCCCAAAGCAGTTCCCCAACTTCCAGAACCAATTATACATATTTTCATTTGTATACCTCCTGTTAAAATTACAAGAAAATTTGGCTGCTTCGCTTCTTACTACATTAATACCTACTTGGTTTCTAACTTTTTTATGCGTTCTTCATAAGCTTCTTTTTTCTCGCCTAATTTTCTTTCTGTATTATTAAATAATCTAACAATATTACCTTTATGACCAAATATAACTATAACTGCCAAAATAACATTAAATATTATCCAACTTAATGTATCTGTCATGACATCAACAGGAATATATTGTTCAAATGCAATTAAGAAAAACGGACAAGAGAAAGCTGCTAAAACTGAACCTAGTGACACATATCTTGTAAATAAAACCGTAACCGAGAAAACAGCTAAACAAGCTAAACCTACTTGCCATTCTGTCATTAATATAACAGTAATAGATGTAAGAACACCCTTTCCACCTTTAAACTTATAAAATACAGGGAAAATATGACCTAAAACAACTGCGACACCTGCAATTTGCATAGCAAGTTCTGTATATACATTCGGCACATCAATTAAGGTGTCGCCAATAATAACTTGTGTTGTTAATACCGGTGCCATAACTTTTGCCAGCAAAATGGAAATAACACCTTTTAAAATATCTCCTGTCAAAACTACTAAAGCAGCTCTTTTTCCAAGAGTTCTTAAAGTGTTCGTAAGACCCGCGTTTCCGCTTCCTTCTTTTCTAATATCTATTCCATATACCTTTCCTACAATTATAGAAGTATTAATACTACCGAGTAAATATGCTACAATTGCAATAAATAACAATCTTAAAATAAAAATTATAGTTTCTGTATTAATCATAACTATTTCCTCCTTAGTCCTCTTTATCTCCTTTTTCCCTTATAATCATTCTTACTGACGTACCTTCCAGTCCAAAATTCTTTCTTATTTGATTTTCCAAATACCTTACATAAGAAAAATGCATCAATTTCTTACTATTAACAAAAATTACAAATGTAGGAGGCTTTGTAGAAACCTGTGTACCATAAAAAACTTTAAGCCGTCTTCCTTTATCTGAAGGCGGTTGAACCATAGCAACAGCTTCATTTATAACGTCATTTAACATACCTGTTGTAATTCTCATAGCATTTTGATCAGCAACATATGGAATAAGCTCAAACAATTTATTTACCCTTTGACCTGTAAGTGCGGATACAAATATAATCGGAGCATAAGTAAGATATGCAAGATCGCTATAAACTCTTTCTCTATACTTTTCTAACGTGCCGGTTTCTTTTTCATGAATATCCCATTTATTAACAACAATTATAATTCCCTTACCTGCTTCATGTGCATACCCGGCTACTTTAGTGTCCTGCTCTGTCACTCCTTCATTCGCATCAATCAGCAATAAACATACATCAGCTCTTTCAATTGCCGTAATAGTCCTCATTCCACTGTACTTTTCAATATCTTCGTTAACTTTGTTTTTCTTTCTAAGCCCTGCCGTATCAATAAATGTATATTTTTTCTCGGCATATACAAAGTCTGTATCAATCGCGTCTCTTGTAGTTCCAGGAACGTCACTTACAATAACTCTTTCTTCACCTAAAATTTTATTAACTAGTGAAGACTTCCCAACATTCGGTTTTCCGATTAATGCTACCTTTATAACATCTTCATTTTCATTTTCATCAGAGATATCCTTAAAAGTATCATAAATCGCATCAAGCACATCTCCAATTCCAAGCCCTTGTATAGTAGAAATCGGATATGGATCGCCCATATCAAGGTTATAAAATTCATATACTTCCGGCGGGATTTCGCCTGTTTTATCTATTTTATTTACGATAAGAACTATAGGCTTTTTTGTTTTTCTAAGCATTTTAGCTACTTCATAATCTGCTGCCGTAACCCCGTCTTTTCCGTCAACCATAAAAACAATAGTGTCAGCACTATCTATCGCAAGCTCCGCTTGATATTTCATCTGAACTAAAATATTATCATTAGATTTAGGCTCTATTCCGCCTGTATCTATCATTGTGAATTTTCTGCCACGCCATTCAACATCAGTATAAATCCTGTCTCTAGTTACTCCGGGAGTATCCTGAACAATAGAAATTCTTTTCCCGGCAATGTAATTAAAAAACGAAGATTTACCAACATTCGGTCGTCCTACAACTGCCACAATCGGTTTCATTATCATTTTCCTCTCTTATTTATTAACTTTAGTCTTACCTTTAGCCCAACCGTTTTTTACTTCCTGACGAACTCTTCCTATCGCCAAAGAATCTTTAGGAACATCTTTAGTAATAGTCGTTCCGGCAGCTGTATACGCTCCGTCTTCTAATGTAACCGGTGCAACTAAATTTGTGTTACATCCTATAAATACTTTATTTCCTATAGTTGTTCTATGCTTATTTAGCCCATCATAATTCACAGTAACTGTACCACATCCGAAATTAACTTCACTTCCTACATCACTGTCTCCGACATAAGTAAGATGAGAAACCTTTGTATTATCTCCGATATTAGAATTTTTAATTTCAACAAAATCTCCAATCCTTGCACTTTTGCCAATAACAGAATTAGGTCTTAAATATGCAAAAGGTCCAACATGTGTTCCACTCCCAACTTTACTCTCAATCAAAACGGAACTCATAACATCAGCTTCATCGTCAATTATACTATCTGTTATCCTATTATTTTGACCTAATATGCAGTTTTTACCGATTTTAGTATTCCCCTCTAAAATATTTCCGGGATAAATAACTGTTCCTTCTCCTATTTCTACACTTTCATCTATATATGTAACCTCAGGATCTATAATAGTTACGCCGTTTTTCATGTGTTTTTCATTAATAATCTTTCGTTTTTCTCTAAGTTCATTTGCATACTGTATTTTATTCTCCATTACATTACCCCCCATACTAAAATATTCATTACGTGAATATTTTAGCATAAAACAGAAAAAATTGCCACTTTTATACTTACAAAACATATTCCTCTCCAAGCTCTTCAATAAGGTATTTTACCATATTATTTGTAATAGAAGCAATTTCCGCTTTTGTAAGTTGTTTTCTTGCCATAACATTTCCATTTTCATCGCCGTTTATAAGCCCTATTTTGTTTCCCATGTAAATGTATCTGTCTGCCCAAGCCGGAACGTCGGCACTATCTGAAAAGTTAAGTAGCGGTAAAGGCTCAGGTGCCTTATCTTCAAATCCTAAAGCATTTATAATCATAGTAATTGCTTCTGCCCTGCTTATAACCGCATTCGGTTGGAATTTACTGTTCCCGGTTCCTTTAACAACTCCTGATTCAGTAAGTGCAATTATATACTTATAATACTTATTTGTCTCAGGTACGTCTTTATATACAACTGTTTTTTCGGTATCATTACCGGAAGCAGCATTACCGGAAGCAGTAACATTACTCGTCTTTTGAGTCAAATCAAGTTTTAATGCAAGTGCCATAATTTTTGCGAACTCTCCCCTTGTGACCGGACTATCCGGAGTAGTATTATCATTCCATTCATCCATATATTCAAGTGAAAAAGCTTGTCTTAGTGCCTTTTCCCCCCAATGTCCTTTTATTCCTTTTAACGAATAATTAGCTAGCCTTGTTTCAACAGGAAAAGACTCGTACTTAAAAGATCCACTATCCGTAACAATATAATCAAGTGCTTTTGTACCATAAAATTCAGGCATTTCCGACGAATATCTTAACGTACTTATATTATTTTCAGAAAGCATAAAACCACCGTCAAAGCTTATCTCTGTTGGTCTATTTTCAATATACGTTATAACTTTCCTGTCAGTATCTGACGTAACAGTCTTATATTTTCCGGTCCATGAACTATTTTCCTGAATATTTGAAATCGTGTAAGTCATATTAACTGTCTCATTTTTTGACCAAGAAGTATCATATCCGTATAACGAACCTGTACCTGCAATCTTTATTTTTCCTTTTCCACTTCCGTCATTGTACTCTTTAGAAATGTTTATGTTCCCCGCAAAATATGTTCCGACTGCTCTAACATCATCTAGTCTATTTTTAGAAAAATCATACTTTTCCAAAGTGTATTTCGTACCGCCAATAGCAATAGACTCCTCAAATTTGTTAACTTCCCATACATTTGTAACTTGTCCATTGGATTTTTCGATAGAATTAATTTTAAACGATATATCTCGTGTTAAAGTGTTTCCGTTATCGTCACTTAAACTATATGA
The DNA here is from genome assembly GCA_964640345.1 of uncultured Eubacteriales bacterium. Lineage (GTDB taxonomy): Bacteria > Bacillota > Clostridia > TANB77 > RGIG9151 > RGIG9151. The sequence goes on along the minus strand of CAZXFU010000019.1, from coordinate 13,359 downwards.
ATAACTTTCCGTTTGAGAAGTACCTTTTTTAGAAGAAGTTATTTTTGCAGTTCCCTCCATCAAAATAGGTTCTCCACTTATAAACACAACCTCCTTACAATTTAACTCTTTCTTACCGGCAACATATTCCGTGATTGCCGGCTCATATGCGTATGAAACAGAAAAAATTAAGAAACCGCACAATAATCCAATAACTTTCTTCATATCATCTTCAACCTTTCTTAATCATTAGCTAAAATAACACCGGCAGAAGAAGTTGCATCTTTCCTTATAATAACAACTTCCTGCCCTTTCTCAAGACCACTGGTTTTTGAAAAATTGCCATTCTTAGTAATAAGTGTATTAGCTCCGATTCCAACATTCTCATCATCTTTAACAACAAGCCACTCTTCTTCTTCAAAATCATAATATTCTACATCATAAACCACTATACTTGACTCTCCTACTTCTTTTATACTTCCAACAGAGATATATGGATTATTTTCTCCAAAATCCATTATTCCGATAGAAACAGCCTTGTCATCATACGCAACAACACAAGCCGTCATATCTTCATAAGAACTATCAAATTCTTTAAAAGTAAGCGGTTCGCTCTCACTAAATATTCTTGTATCCTCTGTAATTTCAAAAGAAGTATATTTTCTCTTCAATTCATTCCACTCATTATCCTCAAACATCGCGTTAATTTCCAATGTAATTTCATTTCCGCTTTTAATACTATTTATTTTTCCATAATAAACCGTGACATCTTTTTCTTCAACCTGTTCAACACTTGTAATCATCTTTACTATGTATGTATCATCATCATATGCTACAGTAACGGAAACATTATCTCCTTTTTCTAATCCTGAAGGAGATACGATTTTTCCGTCAATAATACAAATTGTAGAATCATCAATATATAATCTGTCTGAATTATCATATATCTTGAGTACTCCGGAATTATTAGAAAAAGATCTGATTTCTCCGACAAAAGTATCTATGTCTTTGTCAAACTCAATATTTATAGCTTTAACTTTCTCTAATACCTTTGTATCCTCTCTTGTAGCTATATATGCAAATTTCCCGACTTGTTTTTCGCCTAATTCTTCTTTTTTAAGTTTACTACCGTCAAAGGTAATTTCCATATCATTGTCCAAAGGAATAGTAATAAAGCTTGATTCAGCACTTTCCCAACTGTTATTTTTAAATACTTTTGGATTTCTTAAAATAATTCTATCCTGAATCAAATTTATTTCACTTATATACCCTTTATATAAATTTTCTGCAGTTCTTTCATCTAAAACTATTTCTGCCTTAATTATCTCACTTTGTGCAGAATATAATTTTAAATACTTCCCATTAAATAAATCCGTAGCATCAATTTCTTGACCGTTTTCATATATCGGTATTTCCTTTAAATTGACTTTTTTTACCGCACCGTCAGAGTCCATTTTTAACGTAACATTATACCCTGTAACATCAATAACTGTGCCGTACGTTATAACAGCGTTTGTAACTCCTCTTATTGTAACCAAATCACCGATTTCATCAAATTCAAGATATACAGTATCTCCTTGCAATATATCGCTTGCATTTGTTTCCTTCCCATCTTTATAAACTTCTGTCCAAGCACCGTAATTATATTTTTCAATATTTCCGTTTTTATCCTTTATAGAAATTTCATAAAAATATGGACTGTTTCCGGTAACAATTCCCTGCTTTGAAATAGTTTCAGAGACAGTATTTGAATTGTCATCATAAATTCCTTCATCAATAACCCTTATAAAAACAACTTGCCTAGAAGTATCCACAAAAAACTCTATTTCATCAGCCGCTCTAAGGCTCGAAATACCTGAAAGAGTGCCATTTCTTATAACAGGAATATCACGTCCAACACAATTAACCTCTATAGTATTTCCATTATCGTCAGTAATTTCAAAACTACTGCCATTAGCAGTATCTATAAAACCTGAACGCTTTGTAAGACGTAAATCTCCAAGCAATTTATCTTCACAGTTTTTAAGAATCTGTGCAAATTCAGCTCTTGTAAGACTAGCTTGTGGATTAAACATCCCCGATTCGTCGCCAACCATAATACCTTCTTTAGAAACCGCATCAACATGAGTTAATCTATTGCTATTGATTAATGCTCTGTCTAAAAAATCTATGGGATTTTTTGTGGTATCATTAGAAACTGAAGATAGGTTAAAAGCTCTATAAATCAATGTTGCAACTTCTTCTCTTGTAATCGGAATGTCTCTTATAAAAACCCCTTTATCTTTTAATGCTTTTAAATCTCCTACGACATCTGACTTCTTATATACAATTTTCTCGGTAATCAAACCATCATTCATTGCATATTTTATGTACTTGTCCGACCAGTTATTTGAAATCATTTTTATATTGCTAACGTCTGTTGCTTTTCCTTTAGCATTTAAAATCGTAGCAACCGCCTGCTCGTTCGTAACTGCAGAGGTCGGAGAAAAAGCACTAGAAGAAAATCCGTTCATAATGCCAAAAGCTGAGATTTGGTAAATTGCGGGTTTTGCCCAATAACTGCTTCCTTGATTTAAGACATCAGTAAAATTTATAGAGTTTATCTTACTATCTCCGTTTTGCAAGCCATAATATGTTATATCTGCCGCAAAGCTGTTTGTCATAAGGCTTAATATAACTAAACCTCCGGCAATAAGTTTTTTTTCCATACTTTTCTCAACGTCCCTTCTTAAGCGTCTATCGTCAAAATTAGAATTCATGTTAATAAATCATGTATTGGAAATATTTCTTATTTTTTCTTCGATTTTAATTGAAGACTATTTGTATTTCTTTCCCAAAACACACCGTCAGAATACCCTTGAATAGAGTTATCTGTATCTGCCATCTCAAGCCTTTTTTCATACCAAACACAATACTGTTCATTTTGTTCAACTCCTGCATAATGTCTTTTTAACTTCTTTGCAGTAACAGAAGTAGAACCGGATCCCAAAAACGGATCAAACACAAAATCTCCCTCATCAGAGCTGGCTAAAATAAGCTTTGCCAGTAGTTTTTCGGGTTTTTGAGTAGGATGTGATGTGTTTTCAGGCATAGACCAATACGGAACAGAAATATCATCCCAAAAATTTGAAGGATAAGTGTTTCTAAATTTCCCATCTTCGGTTTCTTCCCAATCTTTAGGCTTTCCGTCATCTTTATACGGTGCTATAACCTTTCTTCTCATCTTTACACTATCAACATTAAAAACATACTCTTTAGAATTTGTAACAAACCAAATATCTTCCATTCCGTTTTTCCAATTGCTAAGTGCTCCTCTGCCTTTTTCTCTTTGCCAAGTAATACGGTTTTGAACATAAAAATATTTTTTTAAGACACTGCCTATAACACAGCCGGACTGCCAATCACAGCAAACATACATAGACGCATTAGGTTTTAATAACGGCTTTACTAACTTTATCCACTTCTCTGTATATTCTGCATACATCTCGTCCGTTGTTTTTTTAAACTTATTTCCGTGAAAATCCTTAGCTAGATTATACGGAGGATCGATTATTAGCAAATCTACAAAACTTTCCGGCAGCTTCAATAAAACATCGAACGTATCGCCTTTTATAGTCTTGTCCGTAATCTCATCAACATTAACTTTTTTATTAACAACTATGCATTTTTCTAAATAATTTCTACCTTCATCAACTGTAATATCAATAGTTTTATTTCTTCCGGCTTTCATAACATTCTCCTCTATATACTTGTAACTTTATTTTCAAAATCTGTAAATTCTGACTCTATTCCATATTTCTTGGCACGCCTAAACTTAAAATACTCAGTCGCAACTCCCGGGAACAGTGCATAAGACAAAACATCTTCATCTTGTTCAAAATATTCATTCATTTCTTTTCTCATGTTCTCAAGCTCAGGTTGTATCCTGTTCGCAGGTCTATACGTAATAACGCTCTCATTCCCTAATATTTTTTCAACAATTTCTTTAGAAATCGGCATAGGAGTTTTACCATATTCGCCCCTAACCAAAGCTTTTGTCTCTTTGGTTACCATCTTATATCTCTCGCCCATAATCACGTTCAAAACAGCTTGCGTGCCAACAATTTGACTTGTCGGTGTAACAAGCGGAGGATACCCCATCTCTTCTCTTACCTTTGGAACTTCTGCCAAGACTTCATCATACTTATCTAATGCGTTTTGCTGTTTTAACTGTGACACCAAATTTGAAAGCATACCACCAGGCACTTGGTAAATTAGCACGTTAGCATCTGCTCCAAGTACCTTAGAGTCAAGTTCGCCCGATTTAACATATTTTTCTTTTATTTTTGTAAAATAATTAGAAATTTCGCCAAGTTTTTCTAAATCCAAACCGGTATCAAATTCTGTATCTTTTAGCGTCGCAACCATTGATTCTGTTGCCGGTTGGGAAGTTCCCATAGCAAACGGTGTTAGTGCTGTATCTATTAAATCACATCCGGCTTCAACGGCTTTAAGATAAGTCATAGAACCAACACCGGCAGTATAATGCGTGTGAAGTTCAACAGGCAAATTAACCGCCTCTTTTATTCTCTTTACCAAATCATAAGCTGCAAAAGGTAATAAAATTCCCGCCATATCCTTTATACATATTGAATCTGCTCCCATATTATAAAGACGTCTTGCATCTTCTACAAAGCCATCTATAGTATGAGCAGGACTCGTAGTATAACAAATAGCAGCCTGAGCATGCCCGCCTTCCCTCTTGCAAGCCTCTATTGCGGTTTCAATATTTCTGAAATCATTTAATGCATCAAAAATTCTAATAATATCTATACCATTTGCAATAGACTTTTGAACAAAGTATTCAACAACGTCATCTGCATAATTCTTATATCCAAGTAAATTTTGACCTCTAAGTAGCATCTGAAGTTTTGTATCTTTTACCTTTTCACGAATTTTTCTAAGTCTATCCCAAGGGTCTTCTTTTAAAAATCTCATACAAACATCAAATGTAGCTCCTCCCCAGCATTCAAGAGCATTATATCCAACTTTATCCATAAGCTCTAACGCCGGAAGCATCTCTTCCGTAGTCAAACGAGTCGCAATAAGTGACTGATGTCCGTCACGAAGTATCGTTTCGGTAATTCCAACTTTTTTCATAATAATCTCCCTTTCACTAAATTTTAGTGTACTCAATATGAGTAAATTTTATATTATTATCTTCATCTTTTGCCAAAATCTTTTTGTTCCATTTATTACTGTCAATTTTCGGAAAATACACATCCGCATCTTTATCTTCCGCCTCAATATGAGTTATATACAATTTATCTGCAATATCTATAAACATTTTGTAAATAGAAGCTCCTCCAACAATAAAGATCTCCCTATCTTTGCCTAGTTCTCGACACATCTTAATTAATTCTTCTTTTTCATGTACAACAATAACTTTCTCATTAAGTTTTTTATTAAACTCATTACTATCTGACAAAACAATATGAAGCCTTTTGGGTAAAACCTTAGGTAAAGAATTAAAAGTTTTTCTCCCCATAACTATCGTAGTTCCAGAAGTTTTTTCACGAAAAAATTTCAAATCCTTCGGAATATTCCAAATAAGACCGTTATTTTTGCCAAGCTCATTATTCTTTCCAATTGCAGCAATAATACTAATCATACACTATCTCCTAAACGGCAACAGGCATAGATATCTTGCCAAGATGCTCATAATTTAATAATTTTATATCCTTTAACTCTCTTGAATTATCAAACTTAAAGAAATCTTTTATCTCTTCATTTATCCAAAGCTTCGGTGCAGGAAGTGCCTTGTCGGCTCTTGATAATTGTTCTTTGATTCCTTCAATTTGATTTTCATATATATGTGCATTGTTTATAACGTACGTAAACATACCTGGCTTCAAATCAGTAACTTGTGCGATAAGATGAATTAAAACGGCATATTGTGCAACATTAAACGGCATTCCAAGCGGCACATCGTTAGATCTGACATTTAATAAACAATTTAACTTCCCATCCGTAACATCCCACTGAGTGTTCCATACGCAAGAAGGAAGTGCAGCAGTCGGAAGATATTCGTTTTGCCACAAAGACATTATCATACGTCTGTCTGTCGGATTTGTTTTTAATGTATTTATAAGATTTTGCGTAAGTTGATATTTATTAACAATCCAGCCATAAGCAGTACCTATAGTTCCTGCCCATTCTTTTCCGAAATTCTTTCCCATGTATGTTCCGTCTTCACTGATTTCCCATTCGTTCCAAATCTTTATCCCTCTATCTTTAAGCCAGCTTACATCATTACTTTGCACCTGGTATATCCAAAGCATCTCCAAAACAGCATGTTTAAAAGCAACTTGCTTTGTGGTTAAAATAGGAAATTCTTTAGACAAATCAAATTGCAATATTTGATGAGGTAATTTATATGTTGCAATACCTGTTCTGTTTTGAACATAAGTTCCTTTCGTAAGTATTCTATCGCATAAATCTAAATACATCTTATCAAATTCAGACATAACATCCCCTCCACATAAAATATCAAGAATATTATATCATATTTTTTCGAGTGTAAAGTACTAAAATTAATTCATCAATAAATTAAAGATAAAGTTCCTACAAAAAAGGGAATCTGCAAAAGTCTCTATCTAACTTTTACAGATTCCTGCCTAACTTTCTATTTATTTCCCATAGCTTGCATCTCTTCCCAATTTTCCTTACTAATCAAAACCTGACGTGGTTTCGTTCCGTCAAATCCACTTATTATCCCTCGTTCTTCCATTTGGTCAATGATTCTTGCTGCTCTTGCATAACCTACCTTAAATCTTCTTTGAATAAGTGATGTAGATGCCTGCCCTATTTCTACAATCATTGTTATAACATCATTTAATAATGGGTCATTATCTCCAGGATCTGAATCTTCTTTAACATTTGGACTGCCATTTTGTATTTTTTCTAAAACATCTTCATCATATTTTACTTCATTCTTTGACTTTATAAACTCAACTATTTGTTCAACTTCTTTATCTGTAACAAAAGCTCCCTGAACTCGAATAGGCTTGGAAGCTCCCATCGGGAAAAACAGCATATCGCCCTTGCCAAGTAATTTTTCAGCACCAGCCATATCCAAAATAGTTCGTGAATCTACCTGCGATGAAACTGCAAATGCAATTCTTGAAGGAACATTTGCCTTAATAAGTCCTGTGATGACGTCAACAGAAGGTCTTTGGGTTGCAATAACAAGATGCATTCCGGCGGCTCTTGCCATCTGAGCCAAACGACATATCGCATCTTCAACATCATTTGGTGCAACCATCATTAAATCTGCTAACTCATCTACAATAATAACGATATGCGGCATAGTACCATCTTCTCCGGCTGCTTTTACTGCCTCGTTATATCCTTTCATGTCTCTTACACCTTTTTGAGCAAACAAGTTATATCTTTTTACCATCTCTTGAACAGCCCAATTAAGAGCTCCAGCTGCTTTTTTTGGATCTGTGACAACCGGAATCAATAAATGTGGGATTCCGTTATATACCCCAAGTTCAACGACTTTTGGATCTATCATAATAAGCTTTACTTCATTTGGCTTCGCTCTATAAAGCAAGCTTGTTATAATCGTATTTATACAAACACTCTTACCGGAACCGGTTGCTCCGGCAATAAGTACGTGTGGCATCTTAGCAATATCCGCTATCATCGTCTTTCCGGAAGTGTCTTTACCCAGTCCAAACGCAACTTTGGATGGATGACCTTTAAACTCGGCTGTATCAATCACTTCTCTTAAAAATACAGCATCAACAGATGTATTCGGGATTTCTATTCCGACTGCGGCTTTCCCCGGGATAGGAGCTTCCATACGTATAGATGGTGCGGCTAAATTTAACGCAATATCATCGGTAAGTCCAACAATTTTGCTTACTTTAACGCCTGTATCCGGTGCTATCTCATATCTTGTTACTGCCGGACCACGGCTAACATTTATAACCTTAGCCGAAACCCCAAAGCTCTCTAGCGTTGATTCAAGCTTATTAGCATTTGTAATAAGCTCTTTTTTATACTTATCTCCACCGCCACTCTTTGGCTTTTGCAAAATATCTATAGGTGGCAAAATATAATTTTGAACTTCCGGTTCAGTCGTATCAACATTTATAGTCGGAATTGGTCCATTATCTACTTTTTGCTCAGTCTTGTTCTCAACTTTATCAATATTTTCTATATTTTCATTTTTTTGCTCGGATTTTAGCGGAACACCTTTTTCAACTTTTCCGTCCTTTACTTCATCTATCTCAATCTGATTTGCTAAATCAAACTTTTCAATAGGAATTTCTTCAGGTAACCCCTCAATATTTAACTTGCGATCAAGCTTTTTTTTCTCGGTTTTCTCAATTCTTTCTTTATCATCCTCAACAATTTCTTCATCATCATCCGGAATTTTCATCTCTTGAATTCTATCTTTAATCCACAGTAAAATTTCTGCCGGATGAATTTCTGTAAGAATAAAAAATGAAACTATAGCCGCACAAATAAAAATAATATATGTACCAACCAAACCAAAAAACTTTATAAACGGAGCAACAAAAATACTTAATGCACCGCCACCAGTCGGTCCGGCTTCCATGGCTCCTTCTTTAAATAAATTTACAAAAAGTTCTATAAAGTTAAGTTCTATCAAGTCAAATTTTTCAACATTTACTAAAAAACTCAAAAAAGACAAACACAGCATAAACATAATAGAAAATCTAAAAAACTTCTTACGTTTTTTATTTCCTTTAGTTATACACTGTATTCCAAAAATAAGCAAAAAAAACGGAAAAATATATGCTACAACGCCCAGTAGTCCAAAAAAGAAATTAATAATGCCATTTCCCCATGAACCAAGCTGCCCCCTTGCGAAAACTCCATATATCAAAAAAACCGAAAAAAAGCAAATAATCACTCCGGTAATCTCTTGTTGTAAGCTATTTTCTTTCTTTTTCTTTATCTTTCGTCCCATCTGATAATACTTCCTTTCCGAACTACCTGTTTCCTCTCTGTCTTGCCACTTCATAAATAACCATACCGCATGTAACAGAAGCATTAAGTGAAGTAATCTTGCCTTTCATAGGAATTTTAGCTAAAAAGTCACATCTCTTACGAGTAAGACTAGCCATTCCTTCGCCTTCGCTACCGATAACAACCGCAATTGACCCTCTCATATCAACATCTGTAAGGAAATCACTACCGGACGCATCAGTCCCAACAATCCAAACGCCTTTTTTCTTTAATTCCTCAATACTGTCATTAATATTGTTAACTCTTGCAATTTTCATATACTCTAATGCCCCTGCAGCAACCTTTGCCACAGTATTAGTTACAGAAACCGCTCTACGCTTTGGAATTATAATACCATGAACACCCATACATTCAGCTGTCCTTATCATAGCTCCAAGGTTATGTGGATCTTCAATTCCATCAGCTATCAAAATAAACGGTGTTTCATTTTTCTCTTCTGCTACTTCTAATATATCGTCAATTTCACAATATTCATAAGGGGAAGTTACAGCAGCTACACCCTGATGATTTTGATTATCTGTCAATTCATCAAGTTTTCCCTTTTGAACCTCACTAATAACAACCTTCTTTTTTTTAGCAAGCTCTAATATTTTCCCAATAGAACCATGTGTCTCTCCTTTTTGGATAAACAACTTATTTATTGTTCTATCTGAATTAAGTAGTTCTATAACCGAATTTCTTCCAAAAACAACATCATTTTCCATAATAACTCCATTCCGTCACTTTCATAACTTTTTAATTCTCATCTAATTTCAAAATAGACATAAATGCTTCTTGCGGTATTTCAACAGAACCAACCTGCCTCATTCTCTTCTTTCCTTCTTTTTGTTTTTCAAGTAATTTCCTCTTTCTTGAAATATCTCCGCCATAACACTTAGCAAGCACATCTTTTCTCATTGCACTAATTGTCTCTCTTGCTATAATTTTCCCGCCAATTGCAGCTTGAATCGGGACTTCGAATAATTGCCTTGGTATAACTTCTTTTAATTTTTCGGCAATCTTCCTGCCTCTTGTATACGCTTTATCTTCATGAACTATAAAAGACAGAGCATCTACTACCTCGTTATTAAGTAAAATATCTAGTTTTACCAATTTAGATTGCTTATAACCAATCAACTCATAATCAAAAGAAGCATATCCTTTAGTCCTTGATTTTAACGCGTCAAAGAAATCATATATAATCTCGTTTAGTGGTAATTCATAAATTAACGTAACCCTTGCATCATCTAGATACTGCATATTTATATATGTTCCACGTCTATCCTGGCACAAATCCATTATATTTCCGACAAACTCTTTAGGCAACATAATAGATGCTCTTACTATCGGTTCTTCCATAAAATCAATTTCTTGAGGAGCAGGAAGATTAGTTGGATTTGAAACCATTATAACATCTCCGTCAGTCTTTGTGACTCTATATATAACGCTTGGAGCCGTCGTAATAAGGTTTAAGTTATACTCTCTCTCAAGTCTTTCCTGAATAATTTCTAAATGAAGCAATCCCAAAAAACCACATCTAAATCCAAAACCCAATGCAATAGATGTTTCAGGCTCAAATAAAAGTGCAGCATCATTTAACTGTAATTTTTCAAGAGCCATCTTAAGATTTTCATAATCTGCTCCATCTACCGGATACACTCCGCAAAACACCATAGGCACAGCCTTTTTGTAACCTTCTAACGCTTCTTCTGTTCTGTTTTCGGCATTTGTAATAGTATCGCCAACACGAGTGTCCGAAACATTTTTTATACTTGCTGCAATATATCCAACCTGTCCCGCCTGCAAAATATCTGCCGGAATATAATTCCCGGGTCTAAAATATCCAACTTCGGTAACATTAAAAACTTTTCCTGTAGACATCATAAGTATATTGTCTCCGGGTTTTACAGTTCCCTCCATAAGTCTTACATATGAAATAGCACCTTTATAATTATCATAAAAAGAATCAAATATTAACGCTTTCAGTGGCTTATTAACGTCTCCTTCAGGTGCAGGTACTTTATTTACAACTTCCTCTAAAACAGCTTCAACATTCAGACCGGACTTCGCCGAAATCCTCGGAGCATCCATAGCTTCAAGCCCGATAACATCTTCAATTTCCTTCGCGACTTCATCAGGGCGTGCATTTGGTAAGTCAATTTTATTTATAACCGGTAAAATTTCCAAATCATTTTCTAAGGCAAGATAAGTATTAGCCAACGTTTGAGCCTCTACTCCCTGAGAAGCATCAACAACTAAAATAGCTCCTTCACAAGCAGCTAAGCTTCTGGAGACTTCATAATTAAAGTCAACATGACCCGGAGTATCTATAAGATTCAGTTCATAAGTTTCGCCATTTTTTGCCTTATAAAGCATTCTTACCGCCTGTGCTTTTATAGTAATTCCTCTTTCTCGTTCTATATCCATGTTATCTAAAACTTGATCTTCCATCTCTCTTTTTGACAGGACTCCCGTAATCTCAAGCATCCTATCCGCCAATGTGGATTTACCATGATCTATGTGTGCAATAATACTAAAGTTTCTTATTTTGTTCTGTTGCATAAAAATTCTCCTTAAATACAATTTCAGCGTATATTTTATCTATTAAATCTCACTCTTATTTCATTTTCGCCAATCGGCTTATCATCCACGTCCATAGCATATGTTATACTTATTTCTCCATAATTTTGCTCTAATACTGTGTCAACATAACTTGCGAAAACACCTATTGAAAACGCTCCATCCTTTGTATCATAATAAGATAGATGTCTTTTTCCTTCCTCAAAAATTAAATTAGAATTAACTGTTCCGCTTCTGCTTAAAGACACTACTCCTTCATTCGTAACAGTTATTTCTGTCGTAGTTCCTTCCATCCCTGTAAGCTCACTTTCCTCATACTTTAGCGTATACGAATCTGCAAGAACATTTAATACTCCGGCAGTAGTAAGCTCGACGTTATTTGTATCGCCGTTTCCAAAGTTTTGTGTTCCATCTATACTTATTAAAATTTTCTCCATTTTAATTACCTCCACTTTTATTACTATACCAAAATTAAGGCTTTAATGTCAATGTATAAAGCTTCCTTAAAAACAGCACAAAAAAAGACGACTACTAAGTCGTCTCAAATTTCGTTCCTTATTCTCCTAACATCTTAGAAGCTATATCTTCTCCGGAAACATTATATTCTCCGTTGCTGATTCTTGCGGAAATTTCGTTAACCCTATCCATCCTTACATCCGGAACATTTTTTAACGCATTCATGGCAATTGTAAAATCCTTACCTACATTTGAAATTTTAACGTCATCCGATGCCGGACTAATTTTATTTGTATTATCTACGCGAGATATTCTTTTATCATTAGTATAAACTCCTGTAACACTTCCCACATTCCCTGTGATTCTCATAATAAACACCTCTTTCAATCAAGTTATCTTCTTACCCTTGTGATTAATATATCGGCATAACGTTAAAAAACTTAATATGTTTAGTAAATATTTTTCAACTTTTGAAATGTTAATATACTTAGCAGTATATCTAACTTATTTCAAAGTGTGACTTACACAAATTACACCAACTTTTACATTTTCCACTCCCGCTACTTTTAAGACTTTCGAACACTCATTAACTGTTGCACCGGTAGTGAAAATATCATCAATCAAAAGTATACTTTTTCCGCTTACTTTTAAAGTATCGGCAATTTCAAAAACATTCTTAACACTTTTTTGGCGGTCTTTGAAAGATTGCATACTTTGCCGTTCACTATTCCTAATTTTTATCAAAACATCGCCGCAATAAGGTTTATCTATCATTTTTGATAATTTTTTAGCTATAAGTCCACTTTGGTTATAACCACGTTCCTTATATCTTTCACGACTTATCGGAACTGGTATTATTAAATCAAATTCTTCGTTCTTTACCCGTTCATACAAAAGCTCTGTAAAGAAATGATACAAATATTTTTTATCCGAAAATTTATATAAATGTATTTTCCCCCTAAATTCTTCAGTATATTCACTGCAAAACATCAATTTTTCATAATATAACGTCTTTTTCATACATTCAGAGCACTTACCGACACTAGACATTTTACCACAAAAGTCACATCTATTTATATACTTTTGCGTCGACAAATCATGACAATCTTTGCAAATAAAGTGTTCAGACCTTGTTATCTCTCCACAAAATCCACATTTGGGAGGAAATATTAAGTCTAAAATTTTCTCAAAAAAAAATTTATCCATTCATGCCTCCGAACGGATAAATTTTATCATATTTTACAATATTTGTCAAATTATGCTTTGCCTGAACAACCAAGCACGTCTCTCATCTTATGTTTTACCATATTTTTAATTGCT
>CAZXFU010000018.1:0-20834 GCA_964640345.1 uncultured Eubacteriales bacterium | reverse complement strand
TTAGCTTAGCCTAACAATATTTTCTTTTTTAGACGTTCCAACCAACGTCTGTTTGTTATACTCTTTTTTATTTATATTATTTTTTAATAATTTTCTATTGACTTTTCATAGTTGGTCTCCTTTTGGTTAGTCATTACTAACTTCATTTATAGGCTAGCACTTCAAAAATACTTTGTCAATATTTTTTTACTTGAAAAAAAACGGATGTATGATAAAATGATTACAAATCAATTTTCTCTAGAAAGCAGGTGCTAATATGAAAATTCAAGAATCCGCAGAAAATTATTTGGAAACAATTTTATTCTTACAAGAAAGACTTGGAAAAGTACGTTCTATTGATATTGCAACAGAGCTAAACTTTTCTAAGCCAAGTGTAAGCGTTGCTATGAAGAATTTAAAAAAACATAAATATATTGATATCGACGCAAGTGGGTATATAACGCTACTTGATAAAGGAATGGAAATTGCAAAAAAAATGTCTGAGCGTCATACTTTGCTATCTGATTGGCTAATACGGCTCGGAGTTAGTCCGGAAACAGCTGTGTATGATGCTTGCAAAATCGAACATGTAATTAGTTCAGAAAGTTTTGAAGCAATAAAAAATCATACACATAAAACAATACAAAAATAATAAAAAAGGTGGACTTCATCCACCTTTTTTATTATTTTTGTATTGACAATTTTATATGAAAATATTATCATATGAATATGAAAACATATGAGGGAGGAAGCATATATGGAACATGATCATACTATTTTAAAAGAAGTTACCGAAAAAATGCCTACAGATAACTTTTTATGTGATCTTGGAGATTTTTTTAAAATATTTGGTGACACAACCCGTATAAAAATCTTGTATTCTTTGTTTGAATCAGAACTATGTGTATGTGCCATCGCAGAACTTCTTAAAATGGAACAATCTGCAATTTCTCATCAACTAAAGATTTTAAAAGATGCCGAACTTGTAAATTGTAGGCGTGAAGGAAAAACGAACATCTACTATTTAGCAGATGAACACGTAAGACTTATTATAGGTCAAGGTACTGACCATCTAATGGAGGGAAAATAATATGAAAAAAACTTATAAGCTTGAAGATTTAGACTGTGCTAGTTGTGCAGCAAAAATAGAAGAAGGAATAAAAAAGATTGACGGTGTAATAAACGCTAACGTTAATTTCATAATGCAATCAATGACTATTGAGGCAGACGATAGTATTTTTGATGAAATAGTGGATAAAGTTATAAAGGTATGTAGGAAAATAGAGCCGGATTGCAATATTTTGAGGTGATTACCATGAGCAGAAAACAAAAGAAAACATTAGTACGTATTATTTTATCTGTAATTGCATTCGTAGCTGTTCTACTAGTGCCAGATACCTGTGTATTAAAACCATTTTTGTTTTTGATTCCGTATCTTATAATCGGATATGATATTTTATTAAAAGCACTAAAAAATATTTTTCACGGTCAAATTTTTGATGAAAACTTTTTAATGGCTATTGCGACAATAGGTGCATTTTTGACTGCAGAATACCCTGAAGCTGTAGTTGTAATGCTTTTGTACCAAACTGGAGAACTGTTCCAAAGCATTGCTGTCGGAAAAAGCAGAAAATCAATCACAAGCCTTATGAATATCCGTCCTGATTTTGCAAATGTAATTAGAAACGGTAAGGAAATAACTGTAGATCCGAGCGAAGTTGAAATCGGAGAAATAATCCTAGTAAAACCGGGCGAAAAAATTCCGCTTGACGGTGTTGTTATAGACGGAAAAACTTCAGTTAACACTTCTGCCCTAACCGGTGAATCTCTTCCACGTGATATTTTTGAAAGTGATAATGTTATAAGTGGCTCAGTTAATATTGACGGAGTTATAAAATTAAAAGTTACTGAAAAATTTGAAAAAAGTACAGTTTCTAAAATCTTGGAACTTGTTGAAAACGCTTCCGAAAAGAAATCAAAAGCAGAGAACTTTATTACAAAATTTGCGAAATACTACACTCCTTGTGTTGTATTCGGTGCGGTAATTTTAGCATTCATTCCGCCCCTTCTTTTCAATCAAGAATTCAGTGTTTGGATTAATAGAGCATTAGTATTTCTAGTTATTTCCTGCCCTTGTGCATTAGTTATTTCTATTCCGTTATCATTTTTCGGTGGAATAGGTGGTGCCGCCAAACACGGCATATTAATTAAGGGCTCTAATTATCTGGAAATACTTTCCAAAGTAAAAACTATCGTATTCGACAAAACAGGCACCCTTACAAAAGGTAATTTCAATGTTACCGCAATTCACTCCCAAAATATGTCGGAAGCCGAACTACTGGATATTGCCGCACTTGCCGAAAGTTACTCTAACCATCCTATCGCCGAATCAATTTTACGTGCTCATAAAGGTCATATAGACAAAACACGTGTAAGTGGTGTAAATGAAATGCCCGGCTTTGGAATTAAGGCAATAATTGACGGTAAAGAAATATACGCCGGTAACGGAAAGCTGATGGAGAAAATTGGAGCTGATTACCGTGAATGTCATCAAGTCGGAACTGTTATCCACATAGCGTCCGGTTCTAATTATTCCGGGCACATAGTCATTTCTGACGAGATAAAATTAACATCAAAGAGTGCTATTGCCAAATTAAAAGAAATCGGTATCAAAAAAACAGTTATGCTTACAGGTGACACGAAAAGTGTCGGCGAAGATATCGGAAATAGGTTAAAAATCAATGAAATCCATTGTGAATTATTACCGACCGATAAAGTAGATATTGTTGAAAAATTACTTAATGAAAAAAATACCCTTGCTTTTACCGGCGACGGAATAAATGATGCTCCGGTACTTAAAAGAGCGGATATCGGTATTGCAATGGGTGCTCTCGGAAGTGATGCTGCAATTGAAGCTGCCGATGTTGTATTAATGGATGATAACCCTGAAAAAATTGCACTTGCAATAAAAATTGCAAGAAAAACAATGAGAATAGTAAAACAAAATATTGTTTTTGCTCTTTTAATAAAACTCCTCGTTCTTTTACTTGGAGCTATCGGAATCGTAAATATGTGGGGAGCTGTTTTTGCAGACGTCGGAGTTATGATTTTAGCCGTATTAAATGCTATTCGTATTATAAAATATTAACAATATATTTAATTTTCGCTATTGTTTTTTAATTTTTTTGACGATAAAGACTTACAAATAAATAGGGAGGGATTTTAATGGATTATGTTTTACTTGCACCAATCGGTTCAGGCGTAGCTCTGATTTTCGCATTATTCCTTGCATTAAAAGTTCTACGCACACCTGAAGGAAATGAAAAAATGAAGAAGATTTCAGGTTTTATTAAACAAGGTGCAAACGCTTACTTAAAACGTCAATACAGCATCGTTGCAATATTCTTTGCAGTTATGACTGTTGTGCTTGCTATAATGGCATATTTCGGATTTGTTACCCCATTTGTTCCATTCGCTTTTTTAACTGGCGGTTTCTTCTCGGGTTTATCCGGATTTATAGGAATGAAAATAGCCACAAATGCTAATTCACGTACTGCTAATGCAGCCCAGGACAGCCTTAATATGGG
Source organism: uncultured Eubacteriales bacterium (assembly GCA_964640345.1). Taxonomy (GTDB): domain Bacteria; phylum Bacillota; class Clostridia; order TANB77; family RGIG9151; genus RGIG9151. Next base: position 17,268 of record CAZXFU010000018.1, on the reverse strand, counting down.
ACTAAAAGTTGCTTTCTCAGCCGGTGGAGTTATGGGATTTACAGTTGTAGGCTTAGGCTTATTAGATATTTCAATTTGGTACTTCTTCTTAAAATGGTGGTACTCAAATCCTGAACTTGCTCTAACCGCAGCTGAGCAAATTCAAAAGATTACTTCTGCAATGCTAACATTCGGAATGGGTGCTTCTTCAATGGCACTTTTTGCAAGAGTCGGCGGTGGTATTTTTACAAAAGCTGCTGACGTTGGTGCCGACTTGGTTGGTAAAGTAGAAGCCGGAATTCCTGAAGATGATGTTCGTAACCCTGCTACAATTGCAGATAACGTTGGTGACAATGTAGGCGATGTTGCCGGAATGGGTGCTGATTTATATGAATCTTATGTCGGTTCTATTATATCCACTTCTGCACTGGCAGTTGCTGCCGGATATGGTTTTAATGGAGTTTCTATTCCTATGGTAATGGCAGCTATTGGAATACTTGCTTCAATTTTAGGTACATTCTTAGTAAAAACAAAAGAAAATGCCGATCAGAAATATTTGCTTTCTGCTCTTAGAAAAGGTACTTTATTTAGCGGTGTTGTAATTGCTATTGCTTCATATTTCTTAATAGTAAATATTTTAGGTCCTGAGAAAATTGGAGTTTATTTCTCTGTTATTACAGGTTTAATTGCAGGAATTTTAATAGGAACGTTTACCGAATATTACACTTCGGATACGTATAAACCTACTCAAAAGCTTTCAGAGATGTCTGAAACCGGTCCTGCGACTATTATAATCGGGGGTTTGTCACTTGGTATGCTATCCACCGCTATTCCTGTTTTAATAATCGCAATTGCAATATTAGTTAGTTTCTGGGTAGCCGGAGGTTTTACAAATTATAACTTTGGTTTATATGGAATAGGTCTTTCTGCTGTTGGAATGCTTTCAACACTTGGAATAACACTTGCAACTGATGCGTACGGTCCTGTAGCAGATAATGCAGGCGGTATAGCTCAAATGGCAGGGCTTGATGAAGAAGTTCGCCGCAGAACGGATGCACTTGACTCTCTTGGAAATACAACCGCTGCTACCGGAAAAGGATTTGCAATCGGCTCTGCAGCTCTAACAGCTCTTGCACTTCTATCTTCATACATTGAAGAAGTAAAAATAATAAAACCGGATTTTGAATTCAACTTACAAATAACAAACCCGGTTGTACTAATTGGAATATTTATAGGTGGTATGCTCACATTCCTCTTCGCATCAAAAGCAATGGATGCTGTAGGACGTGCGGCTATGAGTATTGTTATTGAAGTAAGACGTCAATTTAAGGAAATTACAGGAATTATGGACGGAAAAGCAGAACCTGATTATGCAAAATGTGTAAAGCTTTGCACAAAAGCTGCTCAAAAAGAAATGGTTGTACCGGCTCTAATTGCAATAATCGCTCCTATTTTAACAGGTCTTATTTTAGGCGTAAATGGTGTAACCGGTATGCTTGCAGGTGCAACCGTAACAGGATTTATCCTTGCAATTATGATGGCAAATTCAGGTGGTGCTTGGGATAATGCCAAGAAATATATTGAAGCTGGAAACTTCGGCGGAAAAGGATCTGACGCTCACAAGGCAGCCGTTGTCGGTGATACGGTAGGCGATCCTTTTAAAGACACTGCAGGTCCTTCTATCAATATATTGATAAAGCTTTTATCTATGGTATCTATTGTATTTGCTAGTTTGATTATTACTTTTTCTATTTTCTAAACGGTTGGGGATGTAAAAAAGACTTGAGTAATGTTACTGAAAAATTCATTACTCAAGTCTTTTTTTATGTAATAGGAAATTCCTCTAAAAAAGCGAGTGAAACGAGCGATAAAAGGGAATTTCTATTACCAAAAAAGATACATTAATATTTTGTCGCGAAGCGACATAGAGTGGACGAAATCCACCTTTTTTACATTGTAACAGCCTCAGCTAAGGAATCGTCTTCATTTTCATCCTCTTTGCCGTTAGCATTGTTTCCTCCAACCTTTATTTTTTCTACTTCCTTGTTCTACAAAATTGTATCGGCAAATATATTGCAAATATTATACTTTTTTGATATCATGTAAATTGGTTTTCATAAATATGTTTACACATTACTATTTTGTAAGTGTGAACCGCTTCTACGACTTTTTAGGAGGAAGAATTATGAAGCAGATTAGCTCGCTACTCACTAGTCAGAAAGTTCTTGCTGTTTGCATGGAAACTACGGAAAGTGGCAGAAACTATTCTGGCGGACTTGGTGCACTCTATGGGGACACGACTCGCACAATGCACAGACTCGGTGCAAGTTTCATGGCTGTGACTCCGATTTACAAAAACGGATACGTCAGCCAGACTGTTACGGTCGATGGCGTCATCGACGAATATCCCGAGCAAGACTTTAACATAGACTACGAAGATACAGGAATAATTTTGGAAATTCCTATGCTTTGGAGAATAATTAAAGTTAAGCTTTGGAGAAATCGCCGAATTGACACTGCATACGGTCTTGACTCATCTTTGCCTGAAAACGATGAATTTGCCGCAATAACCAACAATCTTTACGGTGAAAATGGTTTTGGTCAATATGACGGCGAGGCTCAACGTCTTATGCAAGAAGTAATCGTCGGCGTAGGGTCAATCATGGCAGCAAAAGCTCTTGGCTTTGATTTTGATATCCTTCATCTAAATGAAGGTCACGGTGTTTTTGCAGCTTTGTATCTTATTGCATTAAAGAGAATGAACGGTATGTCTTTTAATGACGCTCTAATCAATGTTAGACGCCAAACTGTATTTACCACTCATACTCCTATTGGAGCCGGCAATAAGAGTCGACCTATCCAGATGATTATGGATCTTAATTTGAATTTAGGGCTTAGCTACGACGAATTAAGAACCATAGGTGGCGACCATACAGGTACGATGTTTGGCTCAACTACCGCTTCGCTTAGGGTTTCAAAAATTGCAAACGCGGTCGCCCTAAGACACCAATCCACTTCAAAGGAACTATGGAAGTGGGTTAGTGACTGTTGCCCCATAACCTATATCGACAATGGTGTAGATATAGAGTTTTGGCAGTCTGAGGCGATAAAAAGGGCTTTTTCTCAAAGGGATTTTGAGAAATTAATAACTGCTCACAGATGTGAAAAAGAAAAGTTAATTAAGGAAGTAAAAACGCGAAATGGGGTTTGTCTTGATATAGCAAAACCCATCATAGGATTTGCACGTCGAGTAATCGAATACAAGCGTGCAGATCTAATATTTGAAGATATTCCTAGATTTGAAAAGTTAATAAGAGACTATGGAATTCAGATTATTTTTTCCGGCAAAACCCATCCAAAGGATTTTGCGAGTAAAAATATTCTGATGCGTCTTTACAAAATGTCCAAGGAATATCCGAATAATGTTGTGTTTTTGCAGAACTACGACGTAAATGTTGCCGGCTTTATGACGAAGGGCTGTGACATATGGCTCGGCAATCCGGAAATCCCGCTAGAGGCCTGCAGCACTTCGGGTATGAAAGCTGCATCTAACGGCGTAATAAATGTTTCAACAGCCGATGGCTGGTGGTACAGGAGTTGTCGCTATGGTGTAAATGGATGGACAATCGGTGAAAGCTCTTCAAGAGATAAATATACTGATGCTCAGTATCTTTATAATCTCCTTGAAGAAAAAGTTCTACCGACCTACTTTTCTCCGGAGCATTGGGCGAAAATGATGTTTGCAGCCATTTATACGGCGATAGAAGAATGTTCTACCGATCGTATGGTAAATGACTATTACGCATACATCTATAATGCTCCGTATATCCGGTAAATAGGACAAAAAGTAGCACTTTCCTATTAAATAAAAATAGACTAACCGTTTGGTTAGTCTATTTTTTGATGCAAAAAACTTACAACCTTTTTTATCAATGATTGTAAGTTTAAAAAATGGAGCTTATAACCGGAGTCGAACCGGTGACCTCTTCCTTACCAAGGAAGTGCTCTGCCTGCTGAGCTATATAAGCATTTATATAACACTAAGTATCTTACAATTATCATATCTTATTGTCAAGATATTATTCAAAAATACTCATAAAAAGATATACTTCGTTTCACTTGCCTTTTAGAGAAGTTACCTATTACATAAAGAAAGGTTATATAATAAACACCGACGTGACAGCATTTATTATATAACCTAAAATTTTTACTTCTTTATTGCTTAGCCTTACCCGTAATTCTTCTCCAATCATACCACAAGTTACTTGCTAAGCATAATGATGTATAAGTTCCGATTATCATGCCAACCATTAACGGTAACGCAAAGCGTTGCATTGAAGTTACCTTAAAGTATGTGCTAAATCCGAAGATCATAGCTAAAGCAATCGTTACAGACACACTTGTAAAAATTGTTCTTCTTACGCTTTGACTAATACTCATTCCGATTAACTCTTTATCACCCATTTTTCTGTGTAACAACTGATTTTCTCTTATTCTATCATATACAACAACCGTATCATTTATCGAATACCCTAAAAGTGTAAGTAACGCAGCAACGAATGTTGTGTTAAGCGGGAAGCCGCAAATAGAATATACTGCACACATAATTATTAAATCATGCATCAATGCTAATGCTGCAGTTACACCTGCTGATATTCCCCCTGATTTTCTAAATGCAAAACCGATATAAACTATTATTGTAAGTATCGCAATTATTGTTGCAAGGATTGCTCTGTTTTTCATTTCATCGCCGAAAGTCGGCTTAACTGTTCTAAAAGTCGTTGCTTCCTTTATATTTTCAATAGCATATGTTTCAGCAATCTTTTCAATAATTTGATCTTTCGCTGTCTCATCTAACGCATTTGAACTTATCGATATACCGGATGAAATAATATTTCCGGTCTCGTCTCTTTTTTCGGCTTTTTGAACTCTGGGTTCTGAATCCGGTGCAAATTCCTTAACAATGTTCTCAACAACAACATTATCAACATCAACCGACAATATCATATCAATTACTGTACCGCCACTAAATTCTATATCTTGTTGAAATCCTTTACATACAAAGGAAGCAACAGATAACGCTATTAATACTGCTGAAAAAAAGTAAAAGTACTTTCTATTTTCTACAAAGTCAAATTTCATCTGTTATCCCCCCTTTATATTCCATAAACGTGTTTGTTAGGCTTATCTATAACTTTTGAAACACATTGCATCATAAAACGAAGTGCAACCATAGATACTATAAAGCTTAACATTGTACCAACAACAAGAGCAATTGCAAAGCCTTTTACCGAGCCTGTTCCAAAATACCAAAGTATGCAACCGGAAATAATTGTTGTAAAGTTAGAATCACGAACAGCTGAAAAAGCTCTGTTAAAAGATAAATCTACAGCAGTTCTTAATGTCTTTCCTGCCTTTATTTCTTCTCTAAACCTTTCATAAATAATTACACTTGCATCGACTGCCATCGCTATTGTTAAAATAATACCGGCAATACCAGGCAATGTAATTGTAATCTTAAACCATTGATGAATTAATAAGAATATGCTTCCAAATAACACCAATCCTACAACAGTAAAAAAGCCCGGAACCCTATATACAAGAATTAACAAAATTGCGACTATTATAAAAGCAGCAATTCCAGCTTTCAACGTAACTGTAAAAGCTTCTTGACCAATTGTAGGTCCTATATATTCTTCATTTTCTATTTTTAATGTAAATGGCAATGTACCTGAGGAAATAAGCTCCGCCATTTCCTGTGAACTCTTTGCTGTATATGCATTCTCACCTGTTCCACCTGTAATTATTGGATTTTTTGTCTCAATTCTTGAACTTACCGTAGGTGTCATTAAAATCTGATCGTCCAATAATATCCATATAGAACCGCCAATGTTTCTTTCTGTGGCATCTGCAAATTTAGTAACAGCTTCATCAGAAAGCTCTAATTGAATATAATATTCATTCATACGGTCTCCGCTAACAGGTCCGTACATAGATTTTGCTCCGACTATGTCGTCACCTTCAATCACTATGTTTGAAGGTGTAACTGTAGTATGTCCGTCTTCGTCTTGAGTAACTGTAGTTTCTATAAACTGAAGCTTTGCTGTTTTTCCTAGGAAATCACTAGCTTCCTTAGGATCAGTAAATCCTGGTATTTCAACAACAATCATAGGATTATCCGGACTTGTGTCATCTATTGTAACCGTGGCTTCATTCAATCCCTTAACATCTAAACGATTTCTAAATACTGTTTGTGCAACTTTTAAACCGTCAGACGTAATATTTTCTCCCTCCGGCTTATAAACCAGTCTCACACCGCCTGCAATGTCCAATCCCATTCTCATTTGACTAACACCGGGAATTATTTGTTTTCCGCCAATATTTAGACCGAAATACGTACCGCATGCTAATCCTATCGTAACTAAAAGAATAAGGATAAGACAAATTAAATTTTTAGCTTTCATTATTTTTGCCTCCCTCTTTTGTTTTGTGTTTGTAACTTTACTATTAAAACGTTGTGAAAACCTTTTGATTTTTCTGTTTTTTTAATGTTTAAATTCACAAACACGAGAAGAGTATAGTAAAAAAAATAAAAAAAGTCAACGTGGCAATAAAAAACACCAAAAAGTTTTTTCATACCCATTTTTAGTCATTTGCGTCAATTGCCTTTACAACCTCTAATGCCAATTTTAATTGCTTATCACTCATGCCTTTTAACAGCTCAATAACCTCTTGCAATTCGTCCTCACTTTTTCCTTCATAGCCATCAACAAAATAACTTATAGGTCTTTCTAATATTCTGCTTACTTCACTTATTCTTGATAAGTTAAATTTCTTCTCCCCGGTTTCAACCTGACTTACAAAACTTACTGATACTCCTAATTCTTCTGCAAACTTTTCTTGTGTTATTCCTTTATCACGTCTTGCTTTCTTTACTCTTTTTCCAATTAACTCATATTCCATATAACGACCTCCCAACAAAAAAATATATTAATTACGTATGAGTTAATTTTACCTAGTAAATTAACTTTGCAACATCGACCAAAAAGTTAATGTTTTTAATCAATTGCTCGTTTTAGGCTATCTTTTTACTTCTTTATAATAGTGAGCTTTCAATCAACCAATATATATAGTTTAATTGAAAATGTAGACTTGCTCGTTAGTGAAATAAATTCCACATTAACATTGCTTGAAATAATCGGTTATATAAAATCTCTTCCGGGGAAACACTATGTTGTAAGTGCAAAATAAAAGGGTTGCATATTTCAATTAATTGTTGTATGCTCTAAATGAGTTTTAAGCTCAGAACGGAGGATAAAATGGCTAACTATTTGATTATTGTTGAGTCTCCGGCTAAGTCGAAGACCATAAAAAAATTCTTGGGAAATAGTTATAAAGTAGTAGCATCAATGGGACACATAAGAGATTTGCCAAAAAGTCAGCTTGGCGTAGACATAGAAAATGATTTTGAACCGAAATATATAAATATACGTGGTAAAGCACCGCTTATAAATGACCTGAAAAAAGATGCAAAGAATGCCAAAAAAGTATTTCTCGCAACGGACCCTGACCGTGAGGGAGAAGCGATTTCATGGCACCTTGCGTATCTACTCGGAGTTCCGCAAAAAAATCTTCAAAGAATTACATTTAATGAAATTACCGAATCTGCCGTGAAAAATGCTATTTCTAATCCTAGAACTATAGATATGAATTTAGTAGATGCACAACAAGCAAGAAGAGTTTTAGACAGGCTTGTTGGTTATCAGATAAGTCCTCTTTTATGGAAAAATGTAAAAAAAGGGCTGAGTGCAGGACGTGTTCAATCTGTCGCACTAAAAATGATTGTAGATCGCGAAGAGGAAATTGAAAAATTTGTTCCGGAAGAGTATTGGTCTCTTGTCGCAAAATTAGAAGATGAAAAAACTAAAAAAACCTTTGAAGCAAAATTTTACGGAGATAAAAACAAAAAAATTGAAATCACTTCAAAAGAACAAACAGAAACTATTTTATCAGGTTTAAAAAGTGCAAAATACGTAGTAAATTCCATAAAACCGGGAGAAAAAAGACGTAATCCTGCCCCTCCTTTTATTACAAGTACTCTTCAACAAGAAGCATCTAGGAAATATAATTTCGGTACTTCTAAAACTATGATGATCGCCCAGCAACTATATGAAGGTCTTGAAGTAAAAGGACACGGTACAATAGGTTTAATAACTTATATGAGAACTGACTCTACTCGTATAGCAACAGAGGCTCAAGAAGAAGCTAAAGAAATAATAATAAATAAATACGGAACAGATTATTATCCATCTACTCCTAATATTTACAAAACCAAAAAAAGTGCTCAAGATGCCCACGAAGCTATAAGACCTTCATACATTTCTATTACTCCTAGTGAAGTAAAGGATTCTCTTACACCCGATCAATACAAATTATATAAATTAATTTGGGAACGATTTATGGCAAGTCAAATGACTCCTGCTGTTTATAAGACTATGTCAATAGATATAAGTGCAAACGATTATTTATTTAAAGCAAGTGGTTCTCAAATTAAGTTCCCGGGTTTCATGACATTATATATTGAATCTACAGACGATAATTCTGATGATGATAAAAATATATTACTTCCGGACCTAGAGGAAGGTCAAAATCTAAAAGAAAAAGAATTATCACCGGCTCAACATTTTACAGAGCCTCCGGCAAGATATTCCGAAGCTGCTCTTGTTCGTGCTCTTGAAGAAAAAGGAATAGGACGCCCAAGTACCTATGCTCCTACAATTTCTACAATAATCGCTCGTGGATATGTCGATCGTGATAAAAAAATTCTTTATCCGACTGAACTTGGGACAATTGTTACTCACCTTTTAGAGGAATACTTTGCCGATATTATGGACGTAAAGTTTACTGCTTCAATGGAAACTGATTTAGATGAGGTTGAAGAAGGCGAAAAAAGATGGAAAAATGTAATTCGCGAATTTTATGGGCCTTTTTCAGAAGCTTTAAAAGTCGCCGAAGAGCATATTGGTAAAGTTGAATTAAAATATGAAGAAAGTAATGTGCCTTGTGAAAAGTGCGGCAGAATGATGGTTATAAAGCAAGGAAAATACGGAAAATTCTTGGCTTGCCCCGGATTTCCGGAATGCAGAAATGCTAAACCTATCGTTGAAGAAACAAAATATCATTGTCCTATTTGCCATGGCAAGATATTAATTAAAAAGTCAAAACGCGGTAAAAAGTATTATGCTTGCGAGAATAGTAATGCCTGCAAATTTATGATTTGGGAAGCTCCAACAGACGAAAATTGTCCTAAGTGCGGTAATTTTATGTATAAAAAAGGAAAGAAACTTATTTGCTCAAATCAAGATTGTAATTTTACTAAATAAAAAATAGGTAAATTAGTTTGACTAATTTACCTATTTTTTATTTAGTAAAATTACAAAACAATGATAAATTGCGTTTTTTGTTAAGTTTTTTTGCACGTTTACCGATACTAAGTTGTAGTTAAGTAAACTGGGGGAATGAAATTTATGGATATATTAAGTGTCGGCGGATTAATTCTAGCTTTTACAATGTTTATTACTGCGTTCTTCATGGAAGGTGGAACGTTTAGTGCGTTGCTTCAACCAACGTCTGCAATGATAGTTTTCGGAGGAACAATCGGTGCTATCATGGTTTCTTTTCCTATGTCAGATATGAAAAAATTGGGTAAATGTATGAAGCTTGTTTTCAGCAACCAACCGACAGATCGTTTGGCTTTGATTGATAGATTGTCTGAACTTGGCGATAAAGCAAGGCGTTCAGGAATATTAAGCCTTGAAGAGGAAATACCAAAGCAAGACAATATGTTGATTAAAAAAGGCTTAGAGCTCATAATGAGTGGTCTTGATAAAGATCTTGTCTATGATACTTTATCTCGTCAGGCCGAAATAGATGAAAAAGACTTAGACTCGTGTGCGGTAATTTTCGAAGCTGCCGGCGGTTATTCACCTACTATGGGTATTATCGGTACAGTTATGGGTATGATAAGTGTTTTGGGTAATATAAGCGGTGATACTTCTGAACTTGGTCATTCAATTGGTGTTGCATTCGTTGCCACGTTATACGGTGTATGTTTTGCAAACGTTGTGTATCTCCCTTTTGGAAAGAAGATAAAAACTATAATGAAGCAAGAATCCGCCGCTGCCGAACTTGCTATTGAAGGTATTTTGTCAATTCAAGCCGGCGAAAACCCTAAAGTCATGAAAGATAAATTAAGTTATGAAAGAATTGCCGAGTTAACAGGCGTTGATTTAAAAGCAAGAGAAGAACAATTAAAAGCGTCACGTCAAAAGGAGTGAAACAAATGCCGCGAAAACCAAAAGTTCAGGCTGAAGAGCATGATAATGCAGAGCGTTGGACCGTTACATATTCTGACTTAATGAACTTACTTTTAGTTTTCTTTATAGTGTTGTACGCAACTGCTAACCAAGATACCGCAAAGGCTAAAGAAGTTTTAAGTGCTATAGCCGGTGCTATGAGTGGTACAGAATTTGTGTTAGACGGTTCCGGAGATACCATTATTGACGGATTTTCAGGTGGAGAATTAACTGATGAAGCTATAGAAGCCAGAAATATGGATGCTGTTAAAGAAGCTGTTGAAGAAATGTCAGAATCTATGGGACTGCCTGATGATTCTATAGAGGTTGTAATTGATGAAATCGGTGTTCATATAAGGATTAAAGATGCGGTGCTGTTTAGAAGCGGTAGTGCAGTAATAAATGCAGATTCTCAGCCTATTATAATAAAAATGGGAGAGATATTAAAAAACTTTAGCAATAACTATATTCAAATTGAAGGTCATACAGATAATGTTCCTATGGGAGGCGGCAATCAAAATATTCCTACGAACTGGGAACTCGGTAGTTTGAGAGCTGTAAATGTATTAAAAATGTTAGTTGAAAAAACAGGTCTAAATCCTACTTATTTGAGTGCTGTATCCTACGGAGAGTTTAAGCCAGTAGATACAAATGAAACAATAGCCGGTAGAGCTAATAACCGTAGAGTAGAAATTACTATTTTGAGAAATTACGAAATTTCAAATTTGTAATATTGATTTTTGGTTGATTTTCTATTATACTTTTTTCGGTGATAATGATGAAATGTAATTTATGCCCGAGAAATTGTATGGTAGATAGAGTTACTAGCGTTGGTTTTTGCAAAGCACCCAGTGATATATATGTTGCACGTGCTTCGCTTCACCAATGGGAAGAGCCTTGTATATCCGGAGAAAACGGTTCGGGAACTGTTTTCTTTTCTTTTTGTCCATTAAAATGTGTTTTTTGTCAAAATTACTCCCTTAGTCATGAAAATAAAGGTACTCAAATATCAACAAAACAACTTGCAAGCATTTTTTTGAAACTTCAAAATCAAAAAGCACACAACATCAACTTAGTAACTCCCACTCACTATTCTCTGCAAATTTTAGAAGCCTTAAAAATTGCAAAGGCAAATGGACTTACAATACCAATTGTATATAATACGAGCGGATATGAAAATATTGAAACCTTAAAAATGTTAGATGGTTATGTTGATGTCTATCTTCCGGATTTTAAGTATTTTTCAAATGAGCTTTCAAAAAAATACTCCGGAGTCTCAAACTACTTTGAGGTTGCAACAGACGCCTTAAAAGAAATGTTTAGGCAGGTTGGCGAGTTTTTGATTGATGAAAACGGAATTATAAAGCGAGGAATGATAGTTAGACACTTGATTTTACCAGGCTGTACAGACGATTCTAAAGCTGTAATTGAGCATGTTTATGACCTTTTTCGCGACAAAATCTACATAAGCATAATGAACCAATACACTCCACTTCCTCATGTTTCAAATTACCCTGAAATAAACCGAAAAGTAACCGATGAAGAATATGATGACGTCATAGCTTTTGCATTATCTCTCGGAATTGAAAACGCTTTTATTCAAGAGGGCGATACCGCAAAGGAAAGTTTTATTCCGAATTTTGAAGAAAGTTTAGATTTGCATATTGACAAAATTTAGCTATAGTGATAGACTATCGTGAGTAAAGAAGAAGTTATCCACTTCTCACCTGTCGAATTTCGTTTTGGCTGGTTAAAATAACTTGGTTTATTTGTAGTGGATTAACTTCGAATGTTAATCCATTATTTTTTTAGGAGGGATTTGCCATAAAAGAAGAAACCAAAATTAATGAAGAAATCAGATGCAAAGAAATCAGGGTAATCGGTCCAAGTGGAGATATGTTAGGAATAATGACTCCTAATGAGGCTATGAAAGTTGCTGAGGAGAACGAATTAGACTTAGTGATGATTGCTCCTACTGCTGTGCCGCCTGTATGTAAAATTATGGACTATGGTAAGTACAAATTCGAAGAAATGAAAAAAGAAAAAGAAGCTAAGAAGAAACAGAAAGTTATTGATGTTAAAGAAATAAGGATTTCTCCAAACATCGATCAACACGATTTTGAGTTTAAGGCTAAAAATGCAGCTTCATTCTTAAAAGCAGGTAATAAAGTAAAAATTACCTTGCGTTTTAAAGGTAGAGAAGCAAGTTATTCTGACTTAGGTGAAAAGGTTTTATTAAAGTTCAAAGATGCCTTAGTAGATTACGGCACCGTAGAAAAAGCACCTAAACTTGAAGGAAGAAATATGACAATGCTTGTAGTACCTAAAGTTGGTTAGTAATAATTTATAATTTCTTAATTATTAATTATGAACATATATAACCTTTAAGGTTATGACGGGATGTTAAAGCTACTTCCGTTATTGTAGTAATAAATTTAGATAGGGGGATTTAAAATGCCAAAAATTAAAACTCGCAGAAGTGCTGCAAAGAGATTTTCATTTACAAAGACAGGTTTGGTTAAAAGAGCTAAAGCAAATAGAAGACATTTGTTAAATGGTAAACCATCAAAGAGAATGAGATCTTTAAGAAAAATGGGATATGCAGATGCTACTAACATCGATGCTATCAAGAAAATGTTACCATATGCGTAATTTTTAATTAAATTTGTTAGGAGGAATAAAAAATGGCAAGAGTTAAAACAGGAATGACTACTCGTTCCAGACATAAAAAAGTTTTAAAAATGGCTAAAGGTTACTTTGGTGCAAAAAGTGTAAGATTTAGAATGGCTAACCAAGCTGTTATGAAATCACTAAATTATGCTTATATTGGAAGAAGATTAAAGAAAAGAGATTTTAGACAATTATGGATTGCTAGAATCAATGCTGCTACAAGAATGAATGGTATGTCTTACAGCAGATTTATTTCAGGTCTTAAAAAAGCCGGTGTCAACATCAACAGAAAGATGTTGTCTGAAATCGCAATTAGCGATACTGAAGGTTTTAAGAAATTAGTTGAAATTGCTAATAATAACTAAATAAAAGGGGTTGTAAAAAGCTCACGTCAAATATTTGACGTGAGCTTTTTACAACCCCTTTTATTTAGTTATTATTTTTTAGACTGATGAAGCATAAAGCATCTCCTACTTCCCTAGTACTTGCCTTAACTTGCGTTCCTGAACCTGTTGTAGAATTTCTAAACCAAAGCGAACTTGAGCCGCCGCCATCCAAATTATACATCAAATTGCATCCTAAACTTACTCCAAAACCAGCTATTTCATCAAGTGTAGTCGGAGAAACGGTAGACACAATAACGAAGTTATTTGCATCAATTTGACCTATCGTAGTAAGTTGAGCAGATGCTCCGGTATATGGTCTTCTAGGCTTTATTGCTTGCCTATATTTTTGACCGTCTTTAACTAATAGTGGTCCAAAAGTAAATGTATTTTTAACACCGTCATTTATTACATCACTATATGGATTATTTTCATAGTATTTAAAACTCCCACTAGGTAATATTCCAAGTAATGCGTTACAAACCTGACCACTTATGCTTCTTCTTGTAATTCCGTTAGTTAAAACCAAATATCCTTCTGTTGTATTCGCCCAATTTGTTTGTTTTATTGCTGTTTGACTTGGTTCCCATGCTCCTGCTTTATAAAAGCCACTTCCGTTACAACCAACTATCGCTCCGCTAGTAGAGTTAAGTAACGTACTAGTTGTAGCAAGTGAATTTCCCCAATCTGCTTCAACTTTTTTTACTTGAAGTTCAGGATTTTGCACCCAAACTTTTGCCACATAATATTTATCTATATTTTCCACAGATACTTTTATTGTATCATCTGAATAACTTCGCAGTACATTGCCACTCTTAGAATAATTGTACTGCCCCAATGAGTCAATATCTGCTTTTCTAGCCCAACCATTTACTTTATCATCAAGTTTTATCTTATACCAGTTTTGCTCCTTTGATATAACCTCGACTTGGTCATTCTCTAACACTTGAGCAATTACTTGAGGCGAAGATGTGTTTTTGTAAATATTTACTTTATCCGCCTTTACAGTAATATTCTCAGCATATGAACTAGTAATAATCAACGTAAAAATAAGCAGATTAACTATAAAAACTTTCTTAAAACGACTCACAAAGTTTTCCATATGTTTCACTCCTTGCAACAAAATTTAATACAATTACTTTTATTATACACTAAATATGTTATTTTGTACATAATAAAATTTTGGCTCTAAGTCAATAGTCTGGGTAAAAAAACTTTCCGGATTTTCCACTCCAACTATTGACAAAGAGCCAAAATATCAAAGCCTTAAACTTAGCACTATTACTAAGGTTAAGGCTTATTTTTATCACTTTTTCCTGCTAAAGTCAGGTTATTACGGGAAAATATTTTTTTAGAAAACAGAGAGAGCAAGAATTCCAAATTCCCTCGTAGGGGGGGTACCTCCACTCCGACTTTTACATCATCAATTTCATTATCCTATTTTATACTTTCTTCAAATATTACTCTATTATTCTTTTTCTGAATTTCATTTATAATTTCACACGTTCCGTCTGTAGAGCCACTATCAAAAACCATTATATTTCTTATCATATCAATCTGGCAAAGTTTCCTTATAAATATCTCGATAGAATCTGCCTGATTATATGTATTTAGCATAATATCAAAATTACCTTCTCTATTTGCAATATAAAAACTCTCCAGAATATCAGAAATAAGTGACCATAATCCGAATAATGCTAAAATCCACAAAACTATATATTCCATAAATCTCACCCATTATCAATATATGATTATGTAAATATTTGTGTGCAAAAAAATTCCCGCCTATGCCGTTTTCTAGAGCTATTTCCGAGCCTGCCTAAGCAGGTGGGTTTCTTCTTATATATTTCACGTTTCCCATTCCGCAAATAAGCGAGGGCCTACAATCGATATATAAAGTTATGAATCCCATATAATTTGTGTTGGTTCGAAATAACCCTATTTACGTACATCGCAGGAATCTATATCCCTTTTTTATTACTCTTAACCTATAATAATTCTATCATATTCGCATAACATTTTCAAGCTAATTCTCCTAGCTAAAATACTTTATCTATTACCTTTTTATACAAATTAATGTAATTATCCGAAACATTTCTCCAAGAGAAATCCTCTTTCATTCCACGTTTTACAATTCCTTCCCAAACATCCGGCATATTTTTATACACGGAAATTGCTCTTATCAGTGTTTTCATAAGCATTCTCGGGTTATATTGCTTAAATGAGAAACCATTTCCGACTTCATCTTCAACTTTAAAATCATCAACAGTATCCGCAAGTCCGCCCGTCTGTCTTACAACCGGTACCGTACCATATCTAAATGCAATTAATTGTCCAAGTCCGCAAGGTTCAAATTTTGAAGGCATCAAAAATATATCTGAGCCAGCATAGATCTTGTGTGCCAATGTATCATTAAATTCAATGTTAGCTGAAAACTTATTAGGATATTGTTTTGCATATTCTCTAAACAAGTTCTCATAATACGGATCTCCAAGGCCTAAAATAACAAATTGAATATCCGAACTAAGTAAATCCGGCAAAATTTTCTCTAATAATTCAAAACCTTTTTGATCGCAAATTCTTGTAACCATACTTAATATAGGTACATTTGTAGTCGGTAGTCCAAGTTCAAGCTGTAATTCTCTCTTATTGACAGCTTTATTATGGAGATTATCAACATCATATTTTTTGTAAATTTTATTGTCAGTAGCAGGATTATACAAATTTACATCTATTCCGTTTACTATTCCATACAGGTCCTTTTTAATACTAAGAAATCCCTGCATTCTCTCTCCATATTCAGGCGTTTTTATTTCCTCTACATACGTTTTACTTACTGTATTTACTACTTCAGAATACAAAATTCCTGCCTTCATAAAATTAACTTGCCCATAAAACTCAAGCTTCTCAGAAGAAAAATACTCGTCTCCAAGTCCCATAACAGGTAATACACCTCTATCGAAGTTTCCTTGATATTGAAGGTTATGAATAGTATATAAGGTCCCTATTTGATTATAATATGAATCGTCTTTATAAAACTCCCTTAAATACAGCGGTATTGGACCGGTTTGCCAATCATTGCAATGAATTACATCAGGTTTAAACCCAATCTTCGGAAGCATCTTTAAAACCGCTTTATCGAAAAAGCAAAATCTGTCTGCATCGTCTCCATAGCAATATATTCCCGGTCTATCAAAATAATGATAACTATCCACAAAATATACAGGAATTGAATAATGTTCTCCGTTCTCATCAAAATTTAGAGAACCCTCACGAACGATAGCAGTTTCCTCTCTTCCGAGCATATCAACAGAGAAGTCTGTCAAATAGCTCATTTTAGCAGATATACACTGATATCTTGGCATAACAATCCTAACGTCATGTCCCATAGTTTTTAGTGCTTTCGGTAATGAACCTGCAACATCTGCAAGTCCACCTGTTTTTGCAAAAGGTTCAACCTCTGCTGAAACCATCAAAATTTTGAGTTGTTCCATTTTACCACCATATCTTTCTTTTTAATTCTTTTTTCTAATGTTCTTTAAATTATAATACAACTTCCTTAAACTTCATATCCACTTTATAAAATAAGTCTTTGTATTCATCATTATCTTTCATATGTAAAAAAATATCCTTTGCTACCCGGTTTGTTTCTTCTAAAACCATTTTATCCGCGAAAACATTTGCAATTTTAAAATCCGGTAAGCCATGCTGCCTGATTCCCAAAAATTCCCCCGGTCCCCTTAGCTCCAAATCTTTCTCTGCAATTTTAAAACCATCGTTTGTCTTAGTCATAATATCCATTCTCTCTTTTGTGGCTTTACCAAAAGAATAACATTTTAATATACAATACGACTTCTTATCTCCCCTGCCTACTCTTCCTC
>CAZXFU010000017.1:0-20952 GCA_964640345.1 uncultured Eubacteriales bacterium | reverse complement strand
CTCGGTTACAAGCTTTGAGTATGTTTTTTATATTAATTTGATACTAAAGTGTGGATACAAAATAAAATTTTATGAATTTGTAGTGAATTTAATACGCAAATAGGGATTGAAAAAATAAAAAAGCGTGGTATAATAATGTTTGGTGTTAAAAATGGTAGCCGGTAGTTTTATAGCGATAGGGGACGTAAAGGCAGGAGGAAGTACATCATGATGAACGTAGTATTGAATGATTGCTTTTTTAAGATGGGGAAGCCTGAAAGAGAAAAAATTGATGTGTGGTTGGATTATGTTTCGCCGACAACGGTAAATCAGTCAAAATTTTTTGCCAGAGTAATAAGGGCACTCAAGCAAATTGGGTACGATTACTATATTGCGACGATGGAACCGTCATTTGATGAGAATGGTAACATTTTCTATCAGAAGAGTTGCGAGGTCGCAAGAGGAATTAGTCGTCTGGAATGGGTAAAACGTGCTAGTATGTTTTATTCTGACGGTAGATGGCATTCTGAACTGGCATTACTTGAAGAAGGTGATCTTTTCAAGGCGTACAGAATTGCGTGCGGTTATTGGACTAAAGAATATGTATGCGATGATTCGACTGAAAAAAGTAATTACTGGGATGCTGAAACATCAACCCATTATTTTGAGCCGAGTGGAGAGCGAGAAATAGGAGGATTTTGCGATGGCGTAGGGAATACAGTTGAATTATATAGGTACAATGACGGTTTTGCAGATGTAGGAGGTTGCTACATTTACCAAGGCGGTAGTTTCCCTATTTCAAGCGAAAGACATTTTATAGAGCCTGAAAATACTGATTATTATGAGCATGGAGTGCTTGTAATAAAGATGGACTAAAAGCTACTTTTGCACCGACGAAGGCGAGACATATTTGATAATGCAAAATCTAAGAGTATTATTTGCATTTGTTAGATATATGTTGCTTTTGCTGGTGCAAAAGTTGTTTGTGTAATAGAAAATTTCTCTAGGTTGTTATATTTTCTACTTAGCAAATATGCTTTTCAACATATTTTGTATTTTTTGTTGAAAACGTATTGACAGTCAAAGTATTAAGTGATATTATCTATTAAGTCATCGAGGTGTAGCGCAGCTGGTAGCGCACGTGGTTTGGGACCATGGGGCCGCAGGTTCGATCCCTGTCACCTCGACCAACTTAATTAAGTCCTGTAAATTGGTTGTTAAGCCGATTACAGGCTTTTTTATTTTTTAAAATAATGCAACCGTAATGCAACGCCAGGAAAGTTGAGAAAAGTCTAAAGAAGTCTAAAAATGGCTATACTCCTTAGTGAAAGTTGTACGCAGTCTAAAAAAGTCATAAGAAGTAAAACGTGCTGGTCTGTTTGACCAAAAATAATTACATTTTTTCTACATACTCGGGATTATAGCCTTAGCTATAACCCCTTGGTAAGCATACTCTATTGACTTAAAATCAATTAATTATATAATAACAATATAATCGATTTTGGTCAATTATTAATTTTAGGTTCTTTACATAGAAAGGATTGTGATAGTTTACACAAACTTTTCTACGTACTCCATTTTCAAAAATTAAAAGAGGTAAATTCGTATTGAATCTACCCCTAAATACGCTATTATAACGCTTATTATCCACTAAATTCCAATATATTTTATATTCTTAAATTCTCATTTATTTTTTATTTCTACAGTTAGTGGATTTTTTACATTATCAATATTAACACATTTAAGATCCTTCTTCCTAATTAAATAGCATCTACTAGCAGTTTCTATATCTCGCCAACCTGAAATTTCATAACCGTTTATTTTTACCATTAGAAAATTTTCGAATTCCTTAATTATACTTCCATAAACATACTCTATAGTGTCTTTTGACAACTCTTTTACGAAATCATTTTCCATAGCAAACCTTGCAATAGTTGTGTAATCATTATTTTTACCTTTTTTTAATTCAAAATAATTATTTTCACTTGATACTTTATATGACTCTAGCTTCTCGTCTTCAATCTGGCTTAAAGCTATTTTTTCTTCTAAGTTTGGTCCATATATTGTTACTGCAGGCATATCTGTTTTATATATTCCTTGATCTTCTATATTATTACCATATAAATCAAACTTTACTAATCTTCTATCATATGCTCCACACCCAACTTCAGCACCTAGGTCAAACTCATCAACGTAATAATCAATATAAATTTCATTATTTATAAAATATATATTATCTATTTTCATAAATTCACTTTGCATAACTCCAGCAGTTATATAATATGTTAAATTTCTATATCCATGAATTTGAGTAAAGCTATAATCTCTCCATAAATTAGCTCTATTATCTGAATGAATACATTTTAATTCATAATTTCCGACTTCTAAATAATATAAATAGCTTGTGTTGTATGTACACTTTTGAAAATAAATTCTATTTCCTTCCTTTGTCAAGAAATCTCCATCTTCAAATGTAATTATTTTTTCATTCATATCTTTATTTCTAATAATTTTATACTCATCTTTTTCAGGTTTTAATATCATTATTTCATCATCAACATATAATAAATTATCTAATGCTGTCACTTTATTATCTTTTAAGTTAATATATTTATCTACCATATATATGCAATTATCAATTATTTTAAAACATGTTGCTTTATCTGTTATTACTCGTGATTCATTTTCTAAATTAGTTGAAATTTCATATAACTTGTCCTCATCAATGTAATAAATATTATCATTATATTCTAATTGGGAGACTCCATCTCGTAAATACATATTAAACATATCATCTTTAATTATTGATGAATATTTTAACGTTCTTGATAGTGAGATTAAATAAGCACATCTTTCTCTTGTAAATTGTGTATTTACAGCCTCGCCATCATCGTCCTCCCAATAACCATCATAATTAATATAATCCGATATTGCTTTTTCTTTAAGTTTAATCCATTCAATTTCATCTTTTTTTAACTTATCAAATTCTTCAGCGGCCATATTTTCTTTTAAATATTTATAAACATCATTCAATAGACTATCATAATCCTCAAAATTTATTGCTTTATCATATCTTTCATCAAAATTACTCTTTTCATTATTTTTTGCATTTAAAGATTTGTCTTCTGCCTGCAGTGCTATATTATTCTCAGCTTGGTTTTTGTCACTATTTTTTACAACTTCATTTTCTCCTTTAATACTATCTGGTTCCAGTGACATTTCATTATTTATTATATTAACATTACTTCCTTTGTCATATTCATTAATCTTATTTTCTTTACCACATCCACTTAATGAAACTACAATCATCACACCAAGACCTATACAAGTTAACTTTTTTAACATAGTCAACCACTCCTCATATTAAAAATTATAATATAAATTTATATACTTCTCAATTCCAACTTGTAAAAAAGTTGTAAATTTTTATATTTAAATGCAACCATAATGCAACGCCAGGAAAGTTAAGAAAAATCAAACTATGAATTGAATAAAACAGCCAAGATATCCTTTTCTGATTATTCTCAATAAAAAACAGATAGGAAAGACTTTTTCTCTCCTACCTGGACACTAATTAGAAACATAGTTCTACTATGGAATCTAATGTATTAATATTATATGTATTTTCATATAACCTATTCCTAAAAAAACAAGAGATATGATTTCTCATACCCCTTGGACTCTGATAATTTCGTAGTAAAAACTACGGACACTAATGTTTCTATTTTTATTATACCATGTTTAGGAAATATGTCAAATTTAATTTTCTTTAAGTCCTCGTAATTGATATAATCTTTTCAACTCACAATTAATACTTTCCCAATCTTTTTTAGTAATAACAGTTAATTTCCCCTTTTTTCTATAAGGATTCACTACTCTTATTTTGCTTACTACTCGCAGTTGTTCTATTAATGCTGTAGAATTTTCATTTTCTAAATCTATGTGATACCATAATTTATCGTTTATTCTTTCAGATGTTAATGGAATTACAGTACAGATTGGAGACTTACGCTCCGTCCTAACTATTATTACTGGTCTTAATTTGTTTTGTTCACTACCTATATTTAATCCAAAATCGCACCAATAAATAAAATTATTATATATTGGAAAATTAGGTAATGAAGTTTGATATCTAAATTTAGCTTTCTCTTTTGTCCATTCTGAAAAACTTATTCCCTCAATATCACTTTGTTTCTCTAAAATGCGTTGTGTTTCTTCAAAATTTGCATATATATTATCGTCCATAAATTCACCACCTTTATTTATTAAAATTATCTTTCACAAAAATAGTTATCCTTAAATTAACATTCCAATAAAGAGAGTAATTTGTCATCCATACGGTTTTAATTCTTATCTACCCTTACTATATCATACAAAAATTGTAATTACAATAATTTGTTCGAACATTTGTTCTTTTTTGTGTCATCATGCATTCAGGAGCATTTAAATGCAACCATAATGCAACACCAGGAAAGTCAAGAAAAGTCCAAAGAAGTAATAATCCGTGCACTATTCAAAAAATGGGCATAGTGAAAGTGGAGAAAAGTGGCTGAAAGCCGTATGCATAGAGGGCTAATCCCACCTCGACCATTTTTTGTCTTTTTTAAGGTTGAATGTGAGGAGTAGGTATTGCAAATTTCGTGAGATTTTTGGAATATCTATTTTTTTACAATTTTTTTCTACATATTATTGAAGAATAAATTAAATTTTGTTACACTAAAATGGTAGGGGGAGGTGATTTTATGGCTACTATTTGGTTAATTGTTGCAGTTATGTTTTTTGTGGGCGAATTAGTATGCCCGACATTTTTCCTATTTTGGTTTGCTATAGGTGCGTTGATGGCTTTACTTACGACTTTTATTACTGCAAATTTGGCAGTTCAAATAATTGTTTTTTTAGTTATTTCAATAATTTTGCTTATTTTTATGAAGCCGCTTACCAATAGATTATTTAAAAATAATGCGAAAGATGACTTAAATATGAACGGCATTATTGGGAAGAATGCTATTGTTACGAAAGAAATAGATAATGTAAAAGGTGTTGGCGAAGTTAAAGTTCATGGTGAAATTTGGAGAGCAGTTAACCAAGAGGAGAGAATAATTGAATCTGGTAAGCAGGTTGTTATTCAAAAAATCGATGGGGTTAAGCTGATTGTTAAAGAACTGTCAGAAAATGTTAAAAAAGATTGATATAAGAAAGAGGGGCCATTATGGAGACATTAGAAACATTATTATTTTGGGCAGTGGTTATAGTTGTATTGTCTTGGATCGTTCTTCACAAGATGGTTAGGATTGTAAGAACATCTGAAGAACAGATTGTTGAAAAATTTGGTAAATACGACAGAACATTACCGGCTGGTTTAGGGTTTATTAATCCGGTTACAGATAAGGTTGTAAAGATAGTGGATTTAAAACAACAGATTATGGACGTTCCTCCACAAGGTGTTATTACAAAAGATAACGTTACGATAAGAATTGACACTGTTGTTTTCTACAGAATTACAGATTCGGTAAAGGCAGTTTACCAAATTTCAAATTTGGAACAAGGTATTGCTAACATTGCAATTACTACAATAAGAGATATCATTGGTAAGATGGATTTGGACGATACATTCTGCTCGAGAGACCTTATAAACGATCAACTAAGGCAAATTTTAGACGATGCAACTGACCAATGGGGCTGTAAAGTTGATAGAGTTGAAGTTAAAGATATTACTCCACCACCAGATATAAGAGATGCAATGGAAAAGCAAATGAATGCGGAAAGAAATAAAAGAGCCAAGATTCTTGAAGCTGAGGGCGATAAGCAAAGTGCTGTTACACGTGCCGAAGGTGAGAAAGATGCGGCTATTTTGAAGGCAGAAGCTGAAAAGCAGACCAATATACGCAGAGCAGAAGGTGTTAAGGAAGCTAAGATTTTAGAGGCGACTGGTGAATCAGATGCTATACGCCAAATTGCAGAAGCAAAAGCTAAGGAAATTGAACTTGTATATGGTGCGATAAGAGAATCAAGACCAGATGATAAGCTTGTTGCAATTAAATCTCTTGAGGCTCTTGAAAAAGTGGCTGACGGTCAGGCTAACAAGGTATTTATTCCGTTTGATGCTACTAAAACATTAGCTTCTGTCAGTGCTTTATTTGAAACTAAATAATTAGAAACAAAAAATAGTGTTTGCAAGTTGATTGCAAACACTATTTTTTTGTGATATTCTAAAACCCTAAGGAGCGAAAAACAATGGGAAAAATAATAATACTCGATGAACTTACGTCGAATCAAATTGCGGCTGGCGAGGTTGTTGAAAGACCGGCGTCCGTTGCTAAAGAAATGATAGAGAACTCTATGGATGCCGGTGCGACAGCTATTACTGTCGAGGTGGAAAATGGGGGCATTTCTCTTTTACGTGTTATAGATAATGGTTCTGGAATAGAAAAGGATGATATGGAGATTGCATTTGAGAGACATGCGACAAGTAAAATCCGTTCTGCGAGCGATTTAAAGACGATTGCATCATTTGGCTTTAGAGGCGAGGCATTAGCCAGTGTGGCTTCTGTTGCAGAGGTTGAAATGGTTTCTAGGTATAAAGGTCAAAGTGTTGGAAACAGACTTGTGGTTCGAGGCGGTAAAGTTGTTGAAGCTAATGAAATAGGGTGCAATCAGGGAACGATTATGACTGTACGTGACTTATTTTATAATACCCCGGCAAGGTATAAATTTTTGAAAAAGGATTATACTGAGGCCGGTTATGTTGAGGATGTTGTCTCAAAAATGGCTTTGATTCATTCAAATATTGCTTTTAAATATGTGAATTCAAAAAAGACAATTGTTCAGACATCTGGCGACGGAAATATTGTTAATGCTGTTTATAGTGTATATGGTAAAGATATAGCGAAAAACATTATTCCATTTGAAATGGAGTTTGAAAATGTTAAGCTAAAAGGTGTTGCAGGGAAAGCGGATACGGCACGTAGTAATAGAAGCAATCAAATATTTTTTGTTAATGGAAGATACATAAAAAATAAAACTATTTCCAGTGCTGTTGAAAATGCTTATCAGACAGTTGCACCTGCGGGTAAGTTTCCGTTTGTTGTGGTTAATATTGATATTAATTCTGAACTTGTTGATGTTAATGTTCATCCGACTAAGACAGAAGTTAGATTTTCAGACGAAAGTTTAATATATAGAGCTGTATATAACGCTGTGCGTTCTACGGTTTTGAAACAGGATTTGATACCGGAAGAAGAGGAAGAGTCTTTAAAATCTGAGAAAAAAACGATAACCGATTTGTTCTCAGAATACAAAAAAGTTGGAACTTATGGCTCGAGACCGACTAATAGTGTTATTGCAAGACCGACATATTCATATAAACTTCCCGGGAATTTACAAAGCCATACCACCAAGGAAAGTTTTGAGATAAAAGAGGATTTGCCGGCGAAAAATAATATATATGATGTTAAATCAAAAAACACCGGTAATATTGAAGTCGCTCAGGCAAAAGAAGTAGAGTGCCCTAAATCGGAAGTAAGGCAGGAAAATGTTTATAAGCCAATTGGTAGCAGAAATGAAACGTTATTTTCAAAAGAAGATATGTGCTCAGATGAATTTGTGAAGAAATATAAAATTATAGGTACACTTTTTGCAACATATATTTTGATACAACAAAATGATGACTTTTACATAATAGATCAGCATGCAGCTCATGAGCGTGTTATGTATGAAAAATTGGTAAAGGAAATTCGCTCTGGCGAAAACATTAAGCAAATGCTTATGATACCTGAAGTTGTGGAGTTAAAGAATAATGAGATAAGTATTGTTAATGCAAATAGAAAGCTTTTTGATAAAGCGGGTTTTGAAATTGAAGAGTTTGGCGGAAATTCTTTTAAAATTTCAGCTGTGCCAAGTGAAATAGCAGGCGTAGCAATTAAGGAACTTTTTTATGATTTATTAGACAGTCTTCAAAAGGAGAGCGGAGTGAAGGAAGAGGACAGAATAGAATATTTTGTATTTACGATGGCGTGCAAAGCTGCTGTTAAGGCTAATATGATTTTAGATAATAGGGAGATTGAATCTTTGATAAGTCAAATGATGAAATTAGATAATCCATTTACTTGTCCGCATGGAAGACCTACTGCTATAAAGATAACAAAAAGTGAAATGGAGAAGAAATTTAAGAGGAGTGGTTTTTAGTGAAGCCTAAAGTACTTGTTATTGCAGGACCAACAGCGTCGGGTAAAACAAAACTTGCGATAGAAATCGCTAAGAGATTAGACGGTGAAATTGTTTCGGCGGATTCTATGCAAATATATAAATATATGAACGTAGGAACGGCAAAGCCTACGCCAGAAGAGATGGAGAATATACCTCACTATATGATTGATTTTTTAGAAATTGGCGAAAAATTTAGTGTCGCACAATATAAAGAAATAGCTACTAGGTATATTGGAGATATTTTATCAAGAGGAAAAACGCCGATAGTTGCAGGTGGAACAGGTTTGTATATAAACAGCATAGTTGATGAAATAAATTATGATGAGAGTGCGGAAGAAAATAATTCTGTTAGAGCAGAGCTAGAAAATACAGCAAAAAATTACGGAAATGAAGGACTTTATGAGGAACTGAAAAGAATTGATCCGGAAGCTACAAAAAAGATTCATTTAAATGATACAAAGCGGATTGTAAGAGCGTTAGAGGTTTTTAGGACTACCGGAATTACAATTACCGAACATCAAAAAAACTCTAAACAAAATGACAAAAAGTACGATTATAAAATAGTGGGGTTATATACTGAAAGAGAAAAGCTATATAATCGTATAAATGAGCGTGTTGATTTGATGATGAAGAGTGGACTTTTGGAAGAAGCAGAAAATGTTTTAGATATGGCAAGAGATAAGGGGAAAATTACATCTTTCCAGGCAATCGGGTATAAGGAATTTTTACCGTATTTTAACGGCGAGATTTCGCTAGAAGAGGCTGTTAGTAGTATAAAGCAGGAGTCCAGACGATTTGCAAAACGTCAAATTACATGGTTTAAAAGGACTAACGGAATAAAATGGTTTGATATGAGTGGTAATTTTGATGAAATAATAAATAGTATTATTGATTATTTTGAGGAGGAGAGATAATTATGGCTAATGTAACAAATTTACAGGATTTGTTTTTAAACCAAGTTAGGAAGGAAAAAGTTGCAGTAAATATTTATTTGACAAGTGGTTTTCAACACAGAGGGGTTGTAAAGGGTTTTGATAATTATGCAATAATGATTGAAAATGACGGGAAGCAATTTTTGGTGTATAAACATGCGGTTGCAACTATAACACCTACACGTCCTATAAAAACGATGCTTGGAACAGAGGACGATCCTATTGATTTATTCAATAAAATGTTGTAAAAAGGTGGATTAATAGAAATTCCTATTACATAAACATTTTTGTACGGAGGAAAAATGGAGACTGCAAACAGGACCTATAAGAGGAAGTCAAAAAGAAAAATAAGGTGGGGCGGTTTAGTAATATTGGCATTTGCTGTTGCATATATTATAATGTTTGTCTATACTTTTTTTGCCCAAAAGATAGACGGAACTGTTAATATAACATATGGCAAAGTTGAGGCTAAGGAGACTGCTGTTGGATACATAACGCGTAATGAACAAATTGTATCAGCAGATATAGTCGGCGAATTATATCCGATTGTAGCGGAAGGCGAAAGAGTTTCAAAGAATCAGAGTGTTGCGGTAGTAAAAAATGAAAATAATGATTATATAGAAAAGCAGATAGCAGATATAAAGAATAAGCTGAGTGCTTTGTCGGTGCCGATGGCATTTAATAACGATATAAAGATTCTTGAAAGCGACGTTGATGCGACACTTAATTCTTTGATGCTTGACAATTATAATGAAAATTTTTCAAAATTAACATCTATTAGAAGTAAAATTGAGGATAAACTTAGTAAAAAAGCGATTATTATTGGTGAGACAGGTGCTGTGGGAACACTTGAAAATTCTTACTATAATGAACTTAAAAAATATGAAAAACAGTTAACTAGCACACGTGAGGAGTTGACGGCACCAATCGCCGGAACTGTAGCGTATAAACTGGATGGATATGAAGCCGTTTTTGCGTATAATGCAATAGGCGACTATGATGTCGAGACACTTGAATCTATGAATGTTCCGGCAGGTGAGCTTGTTGGAACTACTAATTCAAACAGCTTTAAAATCGTAGATAATATTGAAGGGTATGTGACTGTAATTTGTAGTTCAAAGGAAGCACTAAAAGCCAAGGTTGATAAGAAAATCCAGCTTAGATTTCCAGAAATAAGTGATGAAGAAATATATGGAAAAATTGAGTATGTTACTGTAGAAAATGATAAGGTAATTATTACTCTTAAAATAAATAGAATGCTTGAGGAATTGATAAATTATCGTAAAGTAAAAGTAGATATGATTTGGGATAGCGATGAAGGACTTATGGTTCCTTCATCGGCTATTAGATATGAAGACAATGACGAAATAGCTAAGATATTTGTTATTAATGGGAGACGGGCGATTGAAAAGGAAGTTACAGTCTTAATTGATAATGGGGAAGAAGCAATAATTGAAAGTAATGAAGGCTACAAAATTATTTTATATGATGAGATAGCTAGAAATGCTAAAGAAATTAACGAAGATAAAATAATTATTTCAAACTAATTTTGCTTTCATACTAAAGTTTTGAGAAATTTTACCGATATTAGTTTTGTGTTAGTACAAAAGAAACGTATTAGTGCCTATACTAATATACAAATATACTTTACAGGGAGGTTTGAATATGTCAGCTTTAATCAACAAGATGTTGAATTTAGTCGGCTTCGATAATGAAGAGGAGCTCACGGAGGAGGAAGGTTACAATTCAAACGCATCGATAAATGAGCAAGAGAATACAAAAGGAACATATAATCCGTTTAAAAAGAATTCTAAAGTAGTTAATTTAACGGATCCGAATCAGTTAAAGTTGGTTGTAATGCAACCTAATTCTTTTGATGATGCTCAGGATGTATGCGATCAATTAAAGGAGAAGAAACCGGTTGTTATAAACCTTGAATATGCAGATAAGGACACTGCTAGAAGATTAATCGATTTCTTTAGTGGTGCTGTTTATGGTGTTGACGGTCATATTGAGAAAGTGTCTGGATCTATATTTTTACTTGTCCCTTACAATGTTGATATTGTAAATACAGCTAAAGAGGATAGGAATAAAGGAACGTTTCCTTGGATTAAGTAGAATATTAATTAGTAATGGAAATTGAGGTTCTTGTTTTGTTAAAGCAGGGACCTTGTTGTGGTTAATAGGGTTGTAAAATTGGTGTTGACGAAAAAGGCTTTTTGCATTAAAATTATATCTTAGAAAGGCGTGTGGGATTTTATGCTTACACCTTTAGAATTAGAAAAAAAGGAATTTAAGGGCGGGATTGGATATACAAGGCGTTCCGTTAACGAATTTTTTAGCAAAGTCAAAGAAGATTATGAAAAAATTTATAAAGAAAATATTGAGTTAAAAGATAAGATTAATCTTTTGAATGAGGGAATCGGTCAGTATAAAGCGATGGAGGAAGTACTAAAAACTTCTATGATAAATGCTCAAACATCGGCTGAGGAAATTAAGAAAAATGCTCAGGAAAAAGCAGATAATATCATTCAAGAGGCTGAATTTTTAGCTCAGAAAAATAGAGAATTTTCTAATCAAGAAGTAATTAATGCTAAAGTCGAAGCAGAAAATGTAAGAAAAGAAATGCAAGTTTATAAAGCAAAGATTGAAGCGATAATAAAGTCTCAAATGGACTTGTTGCAGGAATTATAGCAAAGGAGATAGATTATATATGGCACTTAATATAGTATTAGTTGAACCCGAAATTCCTCAAAATACCGGAAACATTGGAAGGACCTGTGTAGCTACAGGTTCTGTTTTGCATTTAGTAAAACCACTTGGGTTTGAGGTTACAGATAAACAGTTAAAAAGGTCCGGAATGGACTACTGGAAAGATTTAGAGGTCTATTATTACGACAATTTGCAGGATTTTTTAGAGAAGCATGGGGATAAAGAAATGTTTTTCTTTTCCACTAAATCTAAAAAGAATCATACAGAGGCAAGTTATCCGGATAATGCTTTTTTGCTGTTTGGAAAGGAATCCAAGGGTTTGCCTGAAGATTTGCTTTTAAATAATTTTGACAGATGTGTAAGAATACCGATGCTTGGCGATACACGTTCTCTTAATTTATCAAATTCTGTTGCAATTGCAGTTTATGAGTATTATAGGCAAAAGGGTTTTGAAGGCTTAAAAGAGGTTAGTGAATATTTTGGCGAAGTGTAGGAGTGAAAATATTGAAAAATAAAAGCATTTTAGAAAAATGTTTGGTATTTACAGTCTCGATGTGTGTATTTTTGGTTGCTGTTTTTGGTTATTGCTATGTAAACCAAAAGTATGGATTTGGTATTCCATGTGCCTTAAATGAACTATTGAGTATTTATTGTCCGGGTTGTGGGCTTACCCGTGCAACCGAATCAATTTTAAAATTAGATTTTTATCAGGCTTTTAGATACCACACTTTATCGTTAGTATTGATACCGATGTTTTTCGTTATATGTGTTTTTGCTTTGTTTGAGTTTACTTTTAATAAAAAAAGTTTTTTAGATAAGATACCAAGTGCACTTTGGTGTTACTTAGTTGCATTGCTGCTAATATACGGTGCGATACGCAATTTTATACCTTATTTGCAGCCTTGTGATGTAAAATAGTTTGAAGTTTAAAAGAATTATATTGATTTCCTTTTAGCATTGTGCTAATTTGAATAATAGATGAAATAAAAAGGAGGAATAAAGATGTTTTGTCCAAATTGTGGTAGTCAAAACCCGGATGGAGCTAATAACTGTTCTAATTGTGGAGCAAGTTTAAATGCCAATTCTCAACAACAAAATGTTGTAAAAGACGGCGAACAACCAAAACACAGATTGGTTGCAGGGTTGTTAGGTATTTTCTTAGGTGGATTGGGAATACATAATTTCTACATTGGTTTTACGACTAAAGGTGTAATCCAAATCATTGTTACATTTATTACATGTGGTATTGGCGGAATATGGGGATTTATCGAAGGAATACTAATCTTGTGTGGGTCTATAAATGCTGACGCAAAAGGCAGACCTTTTACCGATTAGTAAATTAGATGTTATATATTTAACAAGAGGCTGCTGAGAGTTTTTTAGCAGCCTCTTTGCGAATCGGAAACTTTTTAGCGAAATAAATCATATAATGTAGCAAAAAGCGAAAGGATATGGTTTATTTGATAATTTATACAGTAAAAGCCGGTGATAGCGTATATAGGTTAGCAATGCAATATGGTGTTACAACTAATGATATTGTGTATGCTAATCAATTGTCAAACCCGGATAGACTTGCAATCGGGCAGGCGTTAATTATTCCTGTTGATTATTTTGAGTATACTGTTAAACGCGGTGATTCTCTATATT
Source organism: uncultured Eubacteriales bacterium (assembly GCA_964640345.1). Classification (GTDB taxonomy): domain Bacteria; phylum Bacillota; class Clostridia; order TANB77; family RGIG9151; genus RGIG9151. The sequence continues at coordinate 7,477 of CAZXFU010000017.1, read as the reverse complement.
TAATTGCAAAAAGGTATAATACAAGTATTAGTAAGATTTTAGAGGCAAACCCGGGGATATCAGTTCCTTCATCAATCTACATAGGGCAAAACATTCGTATACCTACCACAGGTAATATATTAAGAAGCATTGATGTAAATGGATATGCTTTCCCTAATATTAGGCAAGATGCACTTGAAACGGCTTTGCCTAATTTGAGTTTTTTAAGTATATTTAGTTATCAAATAAGAGCGGATGGAAGCTTAGTACAAATAAATGACTCGGAGCTTATTAACAAAGCTTTGAACAGCAATGTTAAGCCATTTATGGTTATTACTAATATTGGAGAATCCGGTGGATTTGATAGCGATTTAGCTAGCGAAGTATTATATAATACAGAGATTCAAGATATTTTAATTGAAAATGTTGTAAGGACACTAAATGAAAAACAATATGCCGGATTAGATATTGACTTTGAATATGTATATCCAAGTGACAGAGAGGCATATAATAGTTTTTTAGAAAAGATTTCTAAGAGAATAAAGCCGTTAGGGTATATATTAACGACAGCCGTCGCTCCTAAGATTAGTGCGAATCAACCCGGAACTTTATATGAGGGTCATGACTACCATGTTCACGGGAGAGTTGCGGATCATGTTATAATAATGACGTATGAGTGGGGTTTTACATATGGACCGCCACAGGCTGTTGCACCTATTGACCAGGTTGAAAGAGTTTTAAGGTATGCTGTTTCGGCAATCCCAAGTCAAAAAATTTTGATGGGAATACCTAATTATGGCTATGACTGGACGTTACCTTATAGGCGTGGAACTCGTGCAACGTCGCTTTCTAATTTGCAAGCAATGAATTTAGCTATAAATACAGGTTCTACAATTCGGTTTGATGATACTGCACAAGCTCCTTATTTTAATTATTATGATGAGGAAGGCAAAAGGCATGTTGTTTGGTTTGATGATGCAAGGAGTTTAACAGCACGTCTTAAGTTAATTGAAAAGTACAATTTGGGTGGAGCCAGCTATTGGACGATTAATAGGTTATACAGGACGTTATGGTATACGTTAAGAGCTTTGTATGATGTAAATCAGGGGGAAAGTTTTCAAATATGAGTTGCCAAAAAACGTGACACCCCAAATAACATATAGTTTAACGCTGCTCAGGATTCACGGCGGAAAGCTTTTATCCTACAACTGTAGGATGCTTTCCTGTGAATATTCGCATCTTTTAAACTATATGTTATTTGGGGTGTCACGTTTTTTGGCAACTCATATTTGAAAACTTAAAATGTAGGAAAAAATTACATAACAAATTAATATAAAACATGGAGATAATATTAATAAAATGTTTTGAAAGGAAGATTTTTATTATGAAAAAACTTTTATTAGTATTGTCTTTTTTTATTGTTCTTATGTCAGAAAGTTTTGCTTCTTCTATTGTGAAGGCTCCCGGTTTTACTAAGTGTACAGTAAACAGTGGGTCACTAAATATGAGATGTGGACCTAGTACCAGTTATGGGATTGTGAAAACATTAAAGTACGGTACGGAGTTAAAGGTTATTGGCAAAATAAATAATTGGTATATTGTTCAGGCAAGCAATGATACAGTCGGCATGGTCAGTGGTTGGTACATTACTCCAATTGATATTAATTCTAATAAGAATACAAATAACGTATCTAATAATACTAACAACAATACTTCAACGTCAGTTAGTAATTTGATTATGACAGATGATGAGCAAACTATTTTTGATTTGGTAAATCAGGCAAGAAAAAATGCTGGTTTATCTGAACTTACTTTGGATAAAGAACTTTTAAGAGTTGCAAGAATTAAGTCAAAGGATATGGTAGATAACAATTATTTTTCTCATACTTCGCCAACTTATGGTACACCTTTTCAAATGATTAAAAATTTTGGAATAAGTTATAGATCTGCCGGTGAAAATATTGCAGGGCATTCGACGGCTAAAGGTGCATTTGAGGCTTGGATGAATTCATCCGGTCATAAGGCTAATATTTTAGGAAACTCATTTAATTACACAGGTATAGGAGTTGTAGATAGTCCTAAATATGGGAAAATTTTGACTCAGATGTTTATTGGAAGATAGGTGGGAATGTAATGTTTAAACTTTGGAGAATTGGTGCAAAAGCAGAGAAGAACAGTATAGAACCGCTGGTTGGGCAACTTACGTCTAAAGAGATAAAAAGGGTTTTAGGCGATAGTAATGATGTTATTATAAAAGATATTTATACTTGGAATAAAAACATTAAAATAAAGGCAATTGGCATTGATGGGATGATTGACAGTGATTCAATTGACGAATATGTATTAAGACCACTTACTGTTGGAAAGATTTTTGAAAATGTAAAGAGTGAAAAAGAAGCTTATGAAATAGCCCAAAATGGTTTTTTATATCATATGTCTCAAATAGAAGTTAATACCTTGCAAGATGCAATAACAAGCATCTTGCAAGGTATTACCGTTATAGTTTTCGACAATGTAAAAAAGGCAATTGCTTTTGACGCAAAAAATATTCCGCAAAGGGGAATTAACGCCCCGGAAGAGGAAAATGTCTTAAAAGGTGCAAAGGATTCATTTATTGAAAGTATGCGTACCAATACTGCACTGGTTAGGAAAAAAATAAAATCTCCAAACCTAAGGCTTGAAAAGTACACTCTTGGTAAAGAAACCAATACGCCGCTTACGGTGGTTTATCTTAATAATATTGTGGATGTGGAAATACTAAATAGAGTTAGAAAGAAAATAAAAAGTCTGGACATAGCGAATTTGATTAGTGCCGGAAGTTTTGAGGGAAATATGAAAGATAATAAATATTCTGTATTTCCTCAGCTTGACTATACTGAAAGAGTGGACAAGTTTTGTGCGAATATTGCGGATGGGAAAATCGGTGTTATTATTGATGGATTACCGATAGCGTACATCATTCCCGGACTGTTTGCAATGTTTTTACAAGCTCCAGAAGATTATGCAGAAAATTATATTTTAAGTTCGGCTATAAGGATTTTAAGGTATATATGTTTTTTGGTAAGTCTGATTTTACCGGCTTTTTATGTTGCTATTACTACGTTTCACCAGGAAATGATTCCAACGAATTTGCTTAATTCGATTATTGCAAGTAAAGAAGGTGTACCTTTTCCTACACTTATAGAGGTTATTGGATTACTTATATCTTTTGAATTGTTACTTGAGGCAAGTTTAAGGTTACCGCAGACGATTGGTGCGACAATTTCTATTGTTGGTGCACTTATTGTCGGCGAAGCTGCCGTTAATGCTAAGTTTATATCCCCGGCAGTTGTTGTAATAATTGCAATAACTGCTGTTGCAGGTTTTGTTATACCAAACCGAGGTCTTGCTAATGCAATAAGAGTTTGCCGTATGATTATGGTATTTGTTGCCGGACTTTCAGGGTTGTTTGGAATTTCATTTATTATTTTTATAATTTTGCTTTATTTGTGCAAATTAGAAAGCTTTGGAGTGCCATACTTGACACCGTTTGTTGGTAACGAAGGGCATGGCATACTAGATGACACTTTAGTACGAACGCCAAAGGATGTTGGAAAGGAAAAAGTAAGTTATGAATAAATGGACAAAAATTGTGCTTTTTATTGGTATAGCATTTACTTTAATTGGTTGGGGAAAGTATATAATACCAACACATATAGAGATAAGTGATGTTCAGGTAGTAAGAGTTATGGGAATGGATTCTTCGCCGGATAATGGAGTGTCTTTTTCTATATTATTTCAGCCTCCGAAAGGAGTAGAGGAAGAAGGAGATAATAAAGAAAAGTATTTGATTGTTTCTGCAAATTCTTTTGCAAGTACAAGTAGAGGACTTCAGCATTGCGAAGATAAATTATTTATAGGTTCACATGTTGATGATATTTTACTTGGAGAGAAGTTGGCTCAAGATAATTTGGCACATGCAATGGAGTTTATTAGCAAAAATGATGAATTTAGATTGGACAGTAAGGTATATATAGTAAAAGAAATGTCTACAAGTAAAGTTTTTGAGGATGGACTGGGAAATGGGTATATTTTAAGTGATAGAATAAACAAATTATCTTTGACAAAGAAAGGAGACGTTGATGTTAGGACAGTCGAGGTATTGGATGTTTTAAAGATACTTTTATCTGAGGACAAAGTTGGGGTTATTCCTTGCATTCAAGTTATAAGAAATGGAGAGGAACAACTGGCGGATTACAAAATTGTTGGAGCTAAAGAGGAAGCAAATAGAGTTGAATTGGCTGGATATGGCGTTATAAATAAAGGAAGGTTAGTTGGATATTTAAATAATGATGAATCGACAGGGTATGAATATATAAAGAATTTAATAAGTGAAGAGGGAATATCACTAAATACAAAAAATGGAGTTGTTGGAATTAATTTGACTGCTGCTAATTCAAAGATTAAGTTTGATTTTGATGGAGATAATATAAAGAAAGTAACAATAAATGTTACAACTAAAAATTCTATTTTAGAAACTGCAACAGGTAAAAACATATTTAATTCCGGTATAGACGAGATAGAAAAAATGGAAAATGAGAAGCTAGAAGAAATTATAAAAAGTACCGTACGTTATGCACAAAACTCCAATATAGATTTTATTGATATAGGTAAGAGTTTAGCGTTTTCGCATCCATATAAGTGGAGAAAGATAAAAGATCATTGGGATGAAATTTTTCCCGGTATTACAATTGATGTTAAAGTAAATTCGAGAATTGAGGAAGAATATGGAGTTTTGTCTATTGCTAATGAAGGATAATTTTTAGGAGGAGTAACGTGGAATTTTCAGAAGATAAAATTGGTATAAGGCAAGCAATGCTGTTTTTTATGATATCGTTAGGGGCACCGAGTTTGAGGATTATTCCGAATTATGTTGCAAGAGTGGTGGAAAATGCAGGATGGGTTTCTGTGTTTTTGGCTTTTGCGACTTCGGTTTTGCTTATTTTGGTTTTGGCAAGTCTTTTTAAAAGAAATAATGGAAGTTTATATGACATTTACGAGAAGGTTTTTGGAAAGATTATTAATAAAATTCTTATCAGTATGTATATTATATGGGCGTTTGTGTTAGCGTCAATATATCTTAGAATGTTTGGAGAAAGGTATTTAGGTACAATTTTGTTTAATGCTAATCTTGCAACAATTCTTATTTTTATGGCAATTTTCATATATTTTTTGGTTAATCAGAAAATTGATGTTTTGGGGAGACTTTCTGAAATATTGTTTTTCTTTTTCGCAGCAGTTTTTGTATTTGTTTTTATTGTTATTGTACCTCAAATAGAATTAGAAAATATTTGGCCAGTTACTGTTTATGACGCACTACCGATAATAAAGGGAGTTTTGCCATTGGATACGCTTAGTTGCTATATTACTGCAGTTATGTTTTTTGGGGATAAGATAAGCGACAAACATAAGTTGAAAAAAGCAGGAATAATAACCATGGCACTTCTGGCAATGTACGCGATAATTTTGATTTTGTCTACGATTGGAATTTTCGGCAACAAGATCAGCTCGCAGTTTTTGTTTCCGTATTTTATCACACTGAAAAATATTAAGATATTAAATACAATAGGAAGAATAGAGTCGCTTTTTATTTCTACGTGGCTTGGGACGGATGCACTTATAATTTCGCTTTTTACTTTGATGGCACTTCATTTAACAAGAAGACTTTTTAATAAAAAATCATACAAAAAAATTTCAATTTGGTTTGTTCTTGCAATTTTAATACTTGCAATTTTTATAGCTCCTAATGCATATATTTTGGAAAATTTTGCAAGAATATATGCTTCGTGGATAAATATTTCATTGTTTATGATTATGCCGCTTATTGCACTTATTATCGGGAAAATACGGAAAGTTATATAGAAACTGTTAAATAAACAAATTCAATTACCGATATTATTCTTGTAGAATTAAAAATGTATATCTTGGGGGAAGAATATGGCTAAGATTAGGAAAAAGATTGGGGAACTACTTCTTGAGAAAAAGTTAATTACAGAAGAGCAGTTAATGGAAGCTTTGGAAACTCAAAAAATGACCGGTCAAAAGATTGGGCAGATATTGATTAATAAAGGTGCCATAAAAGAAGATACGTTATATAAAATACTTGCAGAGAAAATTGATAAAAAGTTTGTAAATTTAGAAGAATATTCGATAAATGGCGAAGCAGTATTAAAGATTAGCCAATCTTTGGCCCAAAAACATTTAGCTGTACCTGTCGAAATAGATAACGGTAAACTTGTTGTGGCTATGGTTGATCCTACTAATATTATCGCGTTGGACGATATAATGTTATATACAAATATGCGTATTATACCGGTTTTGGCTTCTGAGAAGCAGATAACAAATGTAATAAACAAGTATTTCGGAAAACAGGTCGTAAGTAATGCTGCAGAGGAGTTTAAAAAAGAAAACAATATCGTTGATGTTCCTGAAGAAGATGAAGATGAAGTAGAATCAGAAGCAGATAATTCTCCGGTTGCTAAGATGCTTAATTCCATTATAGAACAAGCTATACGTGAAAGAGCATCTGATATACATATTGAGCCTTATGAAAAGAATGCGAGAATAAGATTTAGAATAGATGGTTCGTTAAGAGAAATTTCACAGCTGGATTTAAGAATTATTCCGGCACTTACTACAAGAGTAAAGATTTTGGGAGCGATGAATATCGCAGAACGCAGAAGACCACAAGACGGAAGAGCTAATTATAAATTAGATGGAACAGAGTATGATTTGCGTATCTCATGTGTTCCTACCGCTTTTGGCGAAAAAACTGTTATGAGATTAACAGACAAGTCAGGATTTGTGAAATCAATAGAAAATCTTGGACTTTTTCCTGAAGATAGAAGGGCATATGATGAGATATTAAAAAATCCAAACGGCATTATATTGGTTACCGGTCCTACCGGTAGCGGTAAATCTACGACGTTATACGCAACACTTAGAGAGTTTAATAAAGAAGATGTAAACATACTTACGGTTGAAGACCCGGTCGAAGCAACAATTCTTGGGGTTAACCAAGTTCAAGTTAATCATAAGGCTAATGTCGACTTTGCAAATGTTTTAAGAACGTTCCTGCGTCAGGATCCGGATATTATAATGGTAGGAGAAATTCGTGATACAGAAACGGCGGAAATTGCGATACAAGCGGCGTTAACAGGGCATTTAGTTTTAAGTACATTGCATACAAACGATTCATCATCAAGTATTGGAAGACTTATAGATATGGGAATAGAACCGTTTTTAATATCGACTACGTTAAAAGGTGTTGTCGCTCAAAGATTGGTAAAAAGATTGTGTCCAAAATGCAAGGTGGAGTATACACCAACAGATAAAGAGTATGAAACCTTGGATTTATTTGATAAATCTGACGTTCACTTCTGCAAGGCTGTAGGTTGTAATGCTTGCAATAATACCGGTTATTCAGGTCGAATCGGTGTTTATGAGGTGTTACCTATTT
>CAZXFU010000016.1:17608-21905 GCA_964640345.1 uncultured Eubacteriales bacterium | reverse complement strand
CAGATAAAGCAACAGCAGCTCAAATCGGTAAGGCGGTAAGAGTATGGTTTACAGACTATACAACAGATAAGAACCTTGAAACTGCAGGCGGCGGAGTATTACCTTCCGGTTTAGCAGCACCTACAGAAGATAAAAAAGTTGCTTTAGTGGATTATAGCACTTTAGCGGGTATAGAGAGCTATATAACAAAAGACTATAGAGCGTCTTCATTGAAAAAAGCTGATGGCTCTGCATATGAACATACTGATAATACTGCCGGAGGATATTATGGAATATTTTTAACAAAAAATGCTACAGATGCCGGAGCAAAAATTGCAGTTGCTATTACATCACAGGGTGCAACAGAAGGCATATCAGGTGTTACAACTACAGAAGTAACTGTTGATTATGACGGAAATCTTAAAGAAGGCGTTAATGGTGGAGTAGCATACGTCGAACCATAACAAAAGGAGGAGAATTAAATGAAAAAATTAAACAAAGGTTTTACATTAGTAGAGTTAATTATCGTTATAGCGATTTTGGCAATAATCATGCTAATTGCTATTCCAAACTTCTCTGGTATTCAACAGAGAATGCAAGTAAGAGCAGATAAAGCAACAGCGGCTCAAATCGGTAAGGCAGTAAGAGTATGGTTTACAGACTATACAACAGATAAAAATCTTGTAGATGCAGCAATTGCAAAGGATGGAAGTGCTAAAGTGCCAAGCAGTTTAGAAGCTCCAACTGCTGAAGGGGTTACAGCTATCAATTACAGTGATTTAGCTGGTATAGAAAGCTATATTACTAAGGATTACAAAGCAACATCATTAAAAAATGCTGATGGCTCTGCATATACGGCGGAAGGGGAAGCCGCAGGCGGATTCTATACAGTATTTTTAACAAAAGATGCTACAGATTCAGGTGCGAAAATTGCTATTGCTATTACATCAAAAGATGCGAAAACTAATATATCAGGTGTTACAACTACAGAAGTAACTGTTAAATATGACGGTAAATTAAGCGAGACATCTAATGGTGGAGTTGCATACGTTGAACCATAGTTATATTAAAAAGAGAATAAGTAATGAAAGAAAGGTTTTATTAAGGAGTACGAATGGATGAGAAAAGTTTCAAAAGCAGGTTTTTCAGTGCTTGAACTTATTGTAGTGCTTTGCATACTTGCAATAATTTTTGCAATAGCTATTCCATTGTTCCCTGTTATAGAGCAGCATATGAAAGTTAGGATAGACAGGACTTCGGCTGGCAATATAGCAAATGCCGTGAAGGCTTGGTATACGGATTACAGCACTGATACAACGTTAAAAAACTCTCGGGATTTTTTAGATAATGTAGAAGAGCTTACGAAAGAGGGAAGAAAAAGTATTTCTCTTTCAAGTTTAATAGGTATAGAGCATTATGTAAGTGCCAGTAGTTTCCGTTCGTCTTCTTTGCTTGACGAGAATAAAGTCCCTGTTGTTAATCAATATTTCTTTGTGAGTTTTATTAAAAATGGACAATGGATGAAGATAGTTATTACTGTCGGAACAGAAGGCGTCCCGATTAGTGATACGTCGGTTACTAATTATGATGGAAGTGCAAATGGAATAATTTATATTGGAAATTAGGAAGGTATAACATAATGACAGACGCTGTAGTATTTATTTTGGGGTTAGTGATAGGCAGTTTCCTAAACGTTTGCATCTATCGTATTCCTGCAGGGGAATCAATTGTATTTGGTGCATCGCATTGTACAAAATGTGGCAATAGAATAAAATGGTATGACTTGATACCGGTATTAAGTTACTTGATTTTATTAGGTAGATGCAGATATTGCAAGGAGAAAATCTCTTTGCAATATCCTTGCATTGAACTTGTTAATGGAATCGTGTATCTTGGTATTTATTTATGGTTGGGACTGACAATTTGGTTTGGACTTGTATCAACAGTCTTTTCTGTTTTGCTGGTTTTACTTATGATAAGAATAAATAACAAATAAATGTTAGGAAGTAACTAGGTTACTTCTTAAGACTTATTTGTTACTTATTGATAAAGGTGGTGATAATAATGAGACCTTCAAAAAATTTCGAGAAGGTAAGTAATGGAAAAGAAAAATATCTTATTCTTGAAGTTGGAAACTATAATACAAAAATGATAGAGGTTACACCAACACTTGGGAAGATGATAGTTCACAAGGGTTTTATTATTGCTACGCCTGAAGGTACACTTGAAGATGACGTTGTTGTAAAATCAGATGAGTTGATTAAAGAGCTTTCAGTAAAAATAAAAGAAGAAAAAATTATTTCAAAGAACGTTACAATATCGCTCTCTTCAGGTGACATTATCACTAGAGAGATGGCTGTACCAAAGATGAGTAAGAAGGACACTTTGAGTTTTATAAAAATAAATTCTAAGGATTTGTTCCCTGTTGATTTGGATGATTATACATTGGGATATGTTTCAATGGGGAGAGAGGATAATAGTAAATTACTTATAATTGCTATTCCTAATGATATAATAATTCCATATATTGATATAATGGAAAAATTAGGGTTGGTATTAAAATCAATCAATTTTTCAGGATTTGAATTATATAATTTGATTGATTTTGAACTTGGAAATGATGTAGGTACGTATGCGGTTATAGATCTTGGTTCTAAGAATACCAACTTTATTGTTGTATCTAAAAGAATGCTTATGTATAACCGTGTGTTAAAAACCGGTTCAGATGATATTACAAAGGCTATTGCAGAGCGTTTTAAATGTACACTTACTAAAGCTGAAAAAATAAAAAGAGATTATAATAGTGTAATTATGGAGGGGTCATTAAAAGAAACCGATGATGTATATATAGTTGCGGGTATAATAAGAGATGTGCTTCAAAGTATGTTAGGAGATATTTCAAATATTATTGAATATTATAATGGCGGGCACTCGCGGGCACCGGTTTCTAAAGTGTATATAATAGGGCTTGCTACGAAAATTTCCGGAATAAGTGAATTCGTAGAAGAAACGTTAAATTTAGAAACGGAGAAAATAAGGGAATTTGAAAGAGTAATGTTTGAAGAGGAAGCAAAGCCTGCAAAACGTAGGCAGGTTACTTTGGAGAATTGCTTAGGAGCAGTATCTGTTGATGATAAGAAAGTTAATTTAATAAAGGGAAAATTACAGCTTTCAAAGGTTTACCAAAATATAAATCCGATTGTGTATCAATTTGTGATACTGACCGGAGTTTTAATGATTCTTGCTTTGTGTATTATAAATTTTAGTACATATAAGATAAATAAAAAGATATTAGAGTTTAATTCGTATATTTCTTCGCATAGTGAATTAATAAAACTAAAAGAAGAAGAAGAAAAGAGTAATAGGGAAGTTGAGGAAATAAAGAGTCTTATAGACAATGTGCTGGAAGGAAAAGAGAAGGCGTATCCCGTAATAAAGTATCTTATAAGTGCTGTTAATGCGGTACCTGGCATTTCGATTACAAACGGAACTTTAAATGGAGATAAGGATATAAAGATTACATTTTCTGCACCGGATTCAATTGTTGCAAATGATTTTGATGTTGAACTTAGAAATTATTTTGATTTTGACAGAACGTTTTATAATGACAATAAAAAAGCTTTTTCATTGGATTTGATGTTAAAAGATAATATTTAATGAGAGGAGATGAGAATGTGAATAAGGATTTTTTGAAGAAGATAAGTTCATTAAAGGACATAAATTTAAAGGATGTAAATTTGAAAAAGTTAAAAAGTAAAAAAGAAATACTTATTGTCATTCTCATTGTTGCATATATTGCAATCATCTTTTTGACCGGAAATGCTTTGATAAATACAAGAGCAAAAGCAAAAAGCGAGTATCAGGCAAAGCTTGCAAAATACAATTCACTAGTAAATTCGTTGAGTGAAGATAAGATAAAAGAAAAAATAAGTGAATTGGAGCTTGAACGGGAAAAGCTTGCGGAGAAGCTTGAGGAAGTTGACAATACAAAGTTTAGAGAGATTTTAACCGATTTTAAGAAAGGCACATCTATAACTTGGGAAGATGAAGAAATAATGTTAAGACCTGAAACTAAAGAATTTGAGAAGTATGATATATATGTTGTTAATATCAAATCTTTTTCGGGTTCATTAGAGCAGATTGAAAGCTTTTTGGAACATGTAGACAACTACAGTAGAATTGTGAGAGTTGATACTATAACGTTTAAACAGAATCAAATTACCGGTAAGCTAAGTGGGCAACTTAAATTATCGTTTTATTTTAAAAAATTGTCTTAGTTTAAGGAGAAAAAAATGAAAAAATTTTTTGTTTGTATCTG
>CAZXFU010000016.1:0-17598 GCA_964640345.1 uncultured Eubacteriales bacterium | reverse complement strand
ATTATTAGTGGGTTGTGGCAATAAAGTTGACGAAAGCAAAAATGTAAATGTCACTTTTAAAGATGAGTTAGCTGTGATTTCTGATATTAGTGAAAAGAAGGATAGACATTTGGTAGATGAACTGTCAATAGGCGATATTGATAAGATTTTCGAAGATATTTTCAGTTATGCCGTGTTTGAAAGTACTTCTGTTGAATATGGAGAGTTAACGCAGGGAGCCGGGAGCGATGGAAATGGTGGAAGAATATTCTGCTGCAAATTACCTGTAACTGTTCGTTTTACCGGTACTGAGGATTCTGTAAAAAAATTTGCAGAGTATTTTGATGAGCTTGAAAGTGTTATTTCTTTTGGAGATTTTAAGATTACTCCTATAGAATCAGAAAAATATGAGGTGTTAACGACAATAAGCTTTTTGGGAAAAGATGCGGGAGGAATTTTAAATAATGGAAAAAATGAGTATACAATAAAGAAAAATCAGGTTGAAAGAGAAGTGGTAGAGGATACGACTCTAAGAGATTTTGATATATCAATGATTTTAAGACCCAGTAATTCGGATTCTGCTGCTATTTCATTAGGTGTTGTTAATGAAAAAGACAGTAGAGTATATAGTGATGAAAATTTAAGGCAAAAAGTAAAGGTTACGTTTGGCAATTCGGGAAATTCATATTATGTTGAGTATAGCATCGGAGATGAAGAGCCTACAAAGGCAACAATAGAGCCAAAAGACAAAATCTTGTTTGATATTTTAAGCTGTAGTGTAGTTGAAAGTGATGATAATATAGCGGTGGATTTATCAATAGTAAATAACTCTAACAAAAAGGTAAGTGTATTCACATATGAAGATAGTAATAAACGTGTTAATTTTGTAGATAAAGTTGGAAGTGTAGAGGTGAAAGAAAAATGAAAAAAAATAACAGGGGATTTACATTAGTTGAGCTTATTGCTTCTCTTGCTCTTTTAGCAGTTATTTTAGTGCCTGTTATAGGCTTTTTTTCAAACTCTTTTAAAACGCAAAAAAGGACGACACAAAAAGCATCAATTACTCGTGTTGGTCAGTTTATAATAGAAAATTTACGTAATAAAAATTATTTGTCAAAGGATTTTGGCGATGAAGAAGATGATGAAATAGAGGTTTTAAGAAATAATACAGAGACGTTTGAGGGATTTGTTACTGCAATAAGATTAAATGACGATAATACCGGTTTTTCAGATTCTAATATTACTGAAACACGGACGTGGTTTATAAATTATGGAGATGAAGAATATAAAATAAATGCTACAATAAAGGGGTTTAATATGGAAGACCTTTCTAATCAGAATGTTCCGAAGAAAGATGAATGTGACGGCTCTGTGGTTATAGATGCTGAAGGAAATTTTTCAGAACCATATGGTAAAAACAGTACTTTTAGATATTACTCATTAAACAGTGCGGAACAGTATCTAGATCCAATTGATAATAACTATTATCCGATAACGTCTCTAACACTTGTATTACCGGAAGAATATTCCGGCGGAGAAGCTACGAATTTATGGATAGACAATGACTATACGATTTCAGAAAGTAAGCGTGGAACAATAAGGATTGTAAAGCAATTTAAGGAGCCTTTGCAGGTTTATATTGAAGGGAAAGAACTTTCTATAGAGCGTGGTCAAGAAGGAGACGGAGCGACGACAGACCAGACAACTATAAAAAATTTATATGTTGGTTCGCATTTTGATGGGAGTGAAGAAAGCTCAAGTGAGTTACAGCTAAAAATGAATATGACTGTTTCAAGATTGGATGATGAGACGATAAATGATACTTTTGAGTTTTCGTTTCCTGTAGATTATGATTATTCAGAGTAGGATGGAGAATAAAGATGGGAAAAAACGCAGGTGCAGCATTAACAAGTGTTATAGTGGTTTTCTTCTTGGTGACACTAATTGGAGTGCCTTTACTTGCTATGGTTATATATAATTACCAATTTAGAGAGTATGATAGTGGAATAAAAGAGGCAGAGTACAGAAATGAAATCGCAATGGATAGGATTTCCACTATTATACGAAATGAAGTTATTGCAGCGATTGGAGAAGCGAAAAACACTTCAGTAACAGATGTTAATACGGTTACAGATACTTTGGTAAATTTGTACAATGAAATATATGACGAAGCTACAGACCAAGTTACACCTGAGTTTAACGAAGATGGTAATTTAACAAATAGAGCAGAAATAGAAGATAAAATCGAAGAAATTTTTAATGAAAAACTTACTTCAAGCGAGTATATTCAAAAAGAGGATGCTTTTGGAATTCTTTCAATAAAGGATTCTGAAGATTTATCAAAGGCAAAAATAGATGATGAAAAACTTCAAGCCATGTATAATAATGTCTTCCAAAGAAAATATCAGGATATATTGCTAGGAAGAGATGATGGGAGTGCCGGAATTTTTGGGGCAATATATAATGATTCGGAGTATAGGGATTTATCGTTAAATAATATTGTTTACGGAAGTAAGTCATTACCGGCAGATCCCGAGACGAAAAAGACTGCCGACGGCTCTCTTAAGGTTATGAGTAAGTATGAAAGGAATAACAATGATTTTAGCAAAATTTATGAAAAGGACAAGACATATTCAAATGATATGGCAAATTGGGCAGATTTTATTAATGATCAATTAGAAATTGGAATTGAGACGAATTATAAATTAAATGCAAGAGTTCCGATTACAACACTTAGTGCTACATATGTTATAAAGACTCCTGAGTTTAATATGATTTCTTCTGTAGAACAAAAGACAATAGCTTTAAGTAACCCCACATTGGATTATAGCTTAATTGTTGGGGAAACATTAAATGTAAAGGGACAGGCTAATATTGACGGTAATGTGCTTGCAAGAGCAAACGGAGTAAAGACGATTGATGGAACTGTATATGATAAAGGAATTGTTATAAATCCGGGTGCATCACTTGCGTTAAAGAAGGGCGAAGAGGTTAGCAAGGGAAGACTTGCAACTCCCGGAGATATAATAATGGATACGGCATACGGAAGCACTACATATTTAGAGAGTGGCACGAATCCTTTGTATTACAGAAATTTGTATTTAGGCGATCCTAATAATCAAAAAGATGATGGAACAATAATGGTTAAGTTTAATGGAGATGTGCTTGCTAAAGATGATTTAGAGGTAAACTTAAATTCTGATGTTTATGTTGAACAAAGTGATGGCGGAAATTATTTTGGATATAATGATTTGAATGCCAAAGACCAAGGTCCGGATTCAAGTAGTGCGATAGTTATAAATTCTAATGCCAGTGCAATAAATAAAATTCATATAAGCTTAAAGAATTTGTATTTGGCAGGTCGTTCTTTTATTGAAGGTGTTGAAAGTACAACGAGAATAGACAGTAGCAGGAAAAATATGATATATAAAACCGGGGAGAGTATATCTGTCAAAGGAAATTATATAGCATATCAGACCCCGCTAGTTGGAACTACCGGATATACAGATGCAAACGGAAATCAAGTAAGTTATGATGCAAATAAAGTAAAGTTTTCTGCGTATTTTATAAAAGGTACAAAGAGCGGGATTGAAGATGTTACAAATTTAACTATAAATTTGGTGGATAGTTTTATTAAAGACGGAACACTTACAGAAGAAGATTATTCGGACTTTGATGTTGAAGATAAGTGGAGATATTTTATGGAATATGCGTCAGATAATCCGAGTCTTGTGAAAAAGCCGAATATAAATATTGATGATATAAAGTACATTGAAGGTGTAGGAATAAATAACGGAAGTATAGTTGGAAAAGTAAACGATGTTAATGCCAAAGCGGAGATGATTGCAAAGGCGAGAAGGTTTGAGGAATTTACATCATATTTTGGGTACTATCCAAAGGAATTGGAAGAGGCTGTAAAAAACTCGAAAGAAAGCGGGAATGATCCGGAAGCTCCGACATTAGAGAGCTGGCTAAAGTTTGGAGATGTTACAAAAAAAGTTGAAGGTTCAGAATTTTTTGTGTATGTTTCAAAGAAGAATGCCGGAAGTAAAACGCTTTCCTGGGGGAAAAAAGCAAGTGGTACAGATGTTGATTTTGTTTTGGATAAGGATTCTGTTAGAGGAATTATATTACATGACGGAGATTTGACGATAAAGGGAAGTGATATTCCTTTTTCCGGGCTTATAATAGTAACAGGTAATTTGACTATTGACGGAGACGTTGACATTCTTTCGGATAAAGAATATATAGCAAATGTTATTGTTCAGAATTATTTAGGAAGTAGTGATTATGTTTATGAAGGAGTTAGTCAAGGAGAATCTTTACTAGAAGGTGATTTGTTTAATAGATTTACATATGATGGTTCAGGTACTACTTATGTTGCAATAAGTGTAAGTGACAGGAGTAATATGATAAATATTAATGATTATGTTGGAATAACCGATTGGAAGAAGCATAGATATGCAGGAATGTAGGAGGCGATATTGTGAAAAAAAATGAAGGTTTTACACTTGTTGAAGTTATAGTTGTTTTAGTGAGTTTGTCTTTAGTTACAATGTTTTTTTGGACAATATTAAGCTCCTCTTCTGAAGATGCTTACACAATATCGGAAAAAATTGAAGTGCAAAGTATTACTACGGCTCTTATGAATATTATTCAAGAAGATATTCAAGAAGCTAAGATTTTTCAAACTGAGGATGGCGAAACTATAATAGAGAAAGAAAACGGAGTTTATACTTTTGGGAATGGAATTACGTATAGCTTTGATACAACAAAGCATGAAGTAATCAGAACTGAAGGCGAAGATGTTGAGACTTATAAGTATATTATAACTTTTTCTATTAGTTCGGTTAAAAATGATAATTACGGTGCGGACGTAAAGATTGTTGGGGGGAAGTATCCGGATAATCCTGCAGATAAGACAAGAAATACGTTAAATAGTACGTTTTATACCAGGAATACGATGTAGATAACGTTAAAAAGGTATTGACAATAGATATACTCATAAGTATAATAAATAAGGCAATGTTGATATTGCCTGTACTTTCTCATATTTGAGAAACGGATGTCGGTTGTTTTTTTGTACTTAACGACTTGGAGAGGAGAGTTTCTTATGAGTATATTTAAGAGACGCAAAGATGTTATTGTTGAGACTCAACCGGAAAGTATGCCGGAAGTTAAGCCTGATGTAAAAGAAATGCTTAGAAATATTGTCGAGAATGGCTGGAGAGAAGTTGAAGATGCTTCAAATTCAGAAACATACGATGAAGTTTTTGAGCGTTTTGTAGACGAAGCTGTTATTTTGATAAATTCAGTATGGCAAAGTAATGCTAGATATGTTGTCTCACAACAACCTCGAAAGGCTTCTGTTGAAATCCGTGCACTTTATGTTTTTGGAGTAACTAAAAACTTAGATGTTTATACATCAAAGGGTTATAAGACAGAAAATCCTGTTACTAAGCATTCTTGTCTTTATGGCAGATTGCAGCTAAGGTCTTCCGATGAAGAAAAAAGATTCGTTAGCGAAATTTTAAAAAAGCTTCCGGAAGGCACAAGAGTTGAAAAAATTAACTTAGGGAAAGACGAGGATGCAAAGAGAGAATATTCATTTAAAATAAAGGTAAATATGGAAAATTAAGTGTTTTAAGACCTGCTTTTGCAGGTCTTTTTTTCCGTGTTTTAATATTGCAAAAAAGTGGTAATAGTGATAAAATTAATCGACAAAAGTATTTTTTGAGAGGAATGGGATTTATGTATACAGCTAAAGAAATTAGAAGTAAGTATTTGAAATTTTTTAATGAAAAAGGACATGCAATTATAGATAGTGCATCTGTTATTCCGGAGAATGATCCTACAGTTTTGTTTACTACTGCGGGAATGCATCCTCTGGTTCCGTATTTACTTGGAGAGGCTCATCCGGAAGGTCATAGACTTACAGATGTTCAAAAGTGTATTAGAACAGGAGATATTGATGAGGTCGGAGATGATACTCATTGTACTTTCTTCGAGATGTTAGGTAACTGGTCTTTAGGTGATTATTTTAAGAAAGAGGCTATTTCATGGAGCTTTGAGTTCTTAACATCAAAAGAATGGTTAGGACTTCCTAAGGATAGATTATATTTTACTGTTTTTGAGGGAAATGAAGATGCTCCAAGAGATGAAGAAGCGTTTAATTATTGGAGAGAAGCAGGAGTTGACGCCGATCATATTTTCTTCTTATCTAAAGAACATAACTGGTGGGGACCGGCTGGTCAGACAGGACCTTGCGGGCCGGATACTGAGATGTTTATCGATACCGGAAAAGAAAAATGTTCTTCGGAATGTAATCCATCTTGTGGCTGTGGGAAATATGTTGAGATTTGGAATGACGTGTTTATGCAATATAATAAGACAATCGACGGAAAGTTTGAGCCGCTAAAACAAAAGAATGTTGATACGGGAATGGGCGTTGAGAGAGTTTTAGTTGCATTAAATGGTGGTTCTGTTTTTGATACTGATTTGTTTGCCGGAATTATGAAAAAAATTGCTGAGTTGTCTGATAAAGATACTGTAAATAATCCTGAGCATAAAAAGGCAGCGAGAATTGTTGCTGACCATATTAGAACAGCTACGTTTATAATCGGAGACAGACGAGGGGTTACTCCGTCTAATGTTGATCAAGGATATGTTTTAAGAAGATTAATTCGTCGTGCTATTAGATATGCAATGCAACTTAATATGCCGGAAAATACTATTGTTACAATAGCCGGATTAATAGTTGATGAGTATAAAGATGTATATAGCGATATTGCAGAAAACAGAGAAAAGATTTTGACAGAGCTTTCTTTAGAAGAAAAGAGATTTTCAAGAACATTAATTCAAGGCGAAAGGGAATTTGAAAAGTTAACTAAAAAAGGTCTTGATATAATTGACGGAGAGAATGCTTTCCATTTATACGATACTTATGGATTCCCTCTTGAACTTACCGTAGAGATGGCAAAGGAGAAGGGGTTAACTGTTGATACAGAAGGTTTTAAAGCTTTCTTTGAAAAACATCAAGCATTATCTAAGGCCGGTTCTGAACAGAGATTTAAAGGAGGTCTTGCGGATAATTCAGAAGAAACTGCAAAGCTTCATACAGCGACTCACTTGTTACATGCAGCTTTAAGAAAAGTCTTAGGTCCTCAGGTTGCACAAAGAGGAAGCAATATTACTGCTGAGAGATTACGTTTTGACTTCTCTTTTGAAAGAAAGATGACTCCTGAGGAGATTAAAGAAGTTGAAGGATTGGTTAATGAAGCAATTCAAGCTAAATATGATATCACTTGTGAAGAAATGACGGTAGAAGAGGCAAAGGCACAAGGTGCTATAGGTTTATTCGAATCAAAATACGGTGAGCGTGTAAAGGTTTACACGATGGGACCTGTTTCAAAGGAAATTTGCGGTGGACCTCATGCTAAGAATACAGGCGATTTGATAAACTTTAAGATTAAAAAAGAGGAAAGTTCATCTGCGGGTGTTAGAAGAATAAAAGCGACTATTAACAACTAATAGGAGGTATAGTATGTCGGATTCAAGTTACGATGCTTTTTTAAAAAAGTATTCATTAGCAATAACTTATTTGGAAAAGAGACTACCTAATAACGAAGCAAAAATGAATTTGGCAAGAAATTTATATTATGATTCTTTAAACAATAAAATAAATATGAATACGCTTATGACTGATGTAAAAATGTTCTATCAAGGCAATACGTTAAGTCAGTTAAGACTTAATAATTATATCGAGAAATATAAGTAACAGAAAGGAATGAAGGTATATGAATTATAACCCTAAAGAATTCGAAAAAAAGTGGCAGGATTTTTGGGAAGAGAAGGGTGTTTTTCATGCAAAAAACGATTTTTCAAAACCTAAGTTTTACGGTTTAATAGAGTTCCCTTATCCATCCGCACAGGGTCTTCATGTAGGGCACCCGCGTTCTTATACAGGGATGGATATTATTGCAAGAAAGAGAAGATTACAGGGTTATAATGTCTTATACCCGATAGGTTGGGATGCTTTTGGTTTACCAACCGAAAATCATGCAATTAAGACAGGAATTCATCCTGCAATAGTTACAAAAAACAATATTGCAAACTTTACCAGACAATGTAAATCTCTTGGTTTTTCTTTTGACTGGTCAAGAGAGATTAATACAACAGATCCTGCATATTTTAAATGGACTCAATGGATTTTCTTAAAATTATTTGAAAAAGGTTTGGCTTATAAAACAGAGATGCCTGTTAACTGGTGTACAAGCTGTCAAGTCGGTCTTGCAAACGAAGAAGTTGTAAATGGCGTTTGCGAAAGATGTCACGGAGAAGTAGTAAGAAAAGTAAAGAGTCAATGGATGTTAAAGATTACCGATTATGCGGATAAATTAATTGAGGGGCTTAATGAAGTTGATTTCTTAGATAAGATTAAAGCTCAACAGACATATTGGATAGGGCGTTCTGAAGGAGCTGAGGTTGATTTTAAACTTTCCGGAGTTGATTATTCTTTAAGAGTATTTACAACAAGAGCAGACACATTGTTTGGTGCTACATATATGGTAATTTCGCCGGAGCATCCGTTAATTGAAAAATTTGCGGATAAGATAGAGAATGTAGATGAACTAAGAGCTTATAGGGAAGAGGCTTCTAAAAAATCTGAGTTTGAGAGAACAGAAGTTGCTAAAGACAAGACCGGTGTTGAAATTAAAGGGATTAGAGCTGTAAATCCGGTAAACGGAAAGGAAATCCCTGTTTGGGTTTCAGATTATGTTTTGATGACTTATGGAACAGGTGCCATTATGGCTGTTCCTGCACATGATGAACGTGACTGGGCTTTTGCAAAGAAGTTTAATCTCCCGATCATTGAAGTTGTAAGTGGTGGAAAGAACGTTCAAGAAGAGGCTTACACGGATGTTGAAGACGGAGTTATGGTTAATTCCGGATTTTTAACGGGGCTAAAGGTAAAAGATGCTATTGAAAAGATGAAGCAGTATCTTGAAGAGAATAAGATAGGAAAGAGAAAAGTTAACTATAAATTAAGAGACTGGGTATTTAGCAGACAGCGTTATTGGGGCGAACCTATTCCACTTGTTCATTGCGAAAAATGTGGTTGGGTTGCTATTCCTGAAAGCGAGTTACCGCTTACATTACCGGATATAAAAGATTTTAAGCCTACTGAAAATGGTGAGTCTCCTCTTGCTAAGGCTGAGGACTGGATAAATACAACTTGTCCGCATTGCGGAGGACCTGCACGCCGTGAGACAGATACAATGCCTCAATGGGCAGGATCATCATGGTATTTCTTAAGATATATTGACCCGCATAATGATAAAGAATTTGCAAATAAAGAGTTACTTAAATACTGGTTGCCGGTTGATTGGTATAATGGTGGAATGGAGCATACTACACTTCATTTACTATATTCAAGATTTTGGCACAGATTCTTATATGATTTAGGCTTAGTACCTACAAAAGAACCGTATCAAAAGAGAACATCACAGGGGATGATTTTAGGTGAAAACAATGAGAAAATGTCTAAGTCACGTGGAAATGTTGTAAATCCTGATGATATCATAAACGAGTATGGAACAGATACAATGAGGGTTTATGAAATGTTTATGGGAGACTTCTCACAGGCTGCTCCTTGGTCTAACAAAGGTGTTATGGGTAGCAGAAAGTTTTTAGAGCGTGTTTGGAAAATGCAAGAGTTTATGACAGATTCTAATGAACTTTCGGTTGATTTAGAAAGAGATATAAATTTGGCTATTAAAAAGGTATCTGAAGACATTGAGAAAATGAAATTCAATACTGCAATTGCATCACTTATGACTTTGGTTAATACTTTTTATGCAAAAGGTAGCATTACAAAGGGCGATATGAAGGTGTTCTTAATTTTATTAAATCCTTTTGCACCTCATATAACAGAAGAAATTTGGTTTGCAAATAATTTTGGTGGCTACGTTCATGAGCAAAAATGGCCTGAATGTGATGAAAGTAAGTTGGTTCAAGATGAAATTGAAGTGCCGATTCAGATTAACGGAAAACTAAAGGCAGTAATTAAAGCTCCGGCTGATGCTGAACAGGACGATATAATGGAAATTGCAAAGAGCAATGAGGTTATTGCCGAGCAATTAAAGGATAAGACTATTGCAAAGGTAATTTTCGTAAAAGGCAGAATATTTAATATTGTTGCAAAGTAAAAGAGTTTTTTTACAGCCTCTTTTTGTTGAAGTCATAACAACTGTGTAATCTTTTTCATATACTATATTGAGTATTTGTTTACTCAAGTTAGGAGGAGGAAAAATGAGTTGTTGTTGTGAAAGAAATTTGTGCGTAATACCTGTTGTTTTAGGGATAATCGCCGGACTTATTGCTGTTGTTATAGGATCTATTCCAAGTCTTACAAGTTTTTTGTGGATTGTATTCGGAATTTCACTGTTAATTTTGACTATATTGGCAATTTTGTCGCTATTTAGTAGTTTTAGAGCTAGAGGCGAAAGAGAAAAAAATTGTATATGCAAGAAAGGAATTTGCTTGTTGGCAGGAGCTTTTGGAGCACTAATAACAAGTATAATAGCACTTACGACAGGCTTGACTACTACTGCGGTATTATTTTTCTTGGTTGGATTTTTTGCTTGGGAACTTGTAGCTTGGCTGGTGTTGATAATTTGTTTAGTAATGGAAAATTGTAATTAAAATAGATAAAAAAGGTGGACTTTGTCCACTCTATGTCGCTTCGCGACAAAATATTAATGTATCTTTTTTGGTAATAGAAATTCCCTTTTATTGCTCGTTTCACTCGCTTTTTTAGAGGAATTTCCTATTACATAAAAAAGGTGGACTTCGTTCACTCTATGTCGTTTCGTGACAAAATATTAATGTATCTTTTTCGGTAATAGAAATTCCTTTTTATTGCTCGGTTCACTCGCTTTTTAGAGGAATTTCCTATTACACGAAAAACTAAAGGACTGTAATTTTTTACAGTCCTTTGATTATATAAAGCCGTTTACAATTTTGCTATAAAATTGTAATATTTATACATAATAATAGAAAGGGGATGCTAAAATGTTTTTTCAAAAAGAAGTTCGTATATTGATGGTTGATTTTGTAGGCTTTGAGAAAACGACAAAAGTTATGGCTTATGCTAAGGGAATTGCACATTGTTCAAATAATCCTGTTTTAAGGGCGATTTCTAACTTAGAACCAAATATAAAAGCCGAGAATGTTGAAAAAATAAAAGAATATAAAGATTTTGGAGTACTTGGAAAAGTTGGAAACGAAGATGTTTTAATTGGAAATGAAAAGGTTATGAAGGAAAATAACGTGACACTAAACGGGGATCCTGCACATAAGGTCTTTTTAGCAATTGATAAGAGAGTACAAGCTGTTTTTAGACTTGATGAGTAGGTAAAATTTGCTATGGATAAAATTATGCAAATTTATTGAAATTTTAAAATTAAAAATATACAATGTTTTAGTAGGAAAATTCAACTTTTAAATACATAAGAAAAGGCGGTGGAAAAATGAAATTACAAGATGCAACAGTGGGTATTTTAATTATCTGTGTTATTTTAATGTTCATTATTCCGCTACCGAGTGCGTTATTAGACGTTTTACTTACAATAAATATCACTGCATCTATTATAATTTTATTAAATACAATATATAGTAAGGGCCCGCTGGACATGTCGATTTTCCCTTCTCTACTACTTATTATGACAATGTTTAGATTAGGACTAAACCTTACTTCTACAAAGCTTATTTTGGGCGATGGAGAAGGAACGGATAAGGCTGGAAAGGTTATTGAAAGTTTCGGTGAGTTCGTTGCCGGCGGTGATATGGTTGTAGGATTTATAGTTTTTATAATTATTATGATCGTTCAGTTTTTAGTTATCGTAAAAGGTTCAGAGAGGGTTGCAGAAGTTGCAGCAAGGTTTACGTTGGATGCTATGCCTGGTAAACAGATGGCGATTGACGCGGATCTTAACTCCGGTCTTATTAATGAAGAGGAAGCAAAGATTCGCAGAAAAAATGTACAAAGAGAAGCAGATTTCTATGGAGCTATGGATGGTGCCGGTAAATTCGTAAAAGGAGATGCGATAGCAGGTATAATAATTACATTTGTTAACTTACTCGGTGGTGTTATTTTAGGCGTTATGAACGGTACAGATATTATGACTGCCCTTAATGATTACGCTCTTCTTACAATTGGCGACGGTTTGGTTAGCCAGGTTCCGGCTCTTATTATTTCGCTTTCAACAGGTATTATAGTTACTCGTGCCGGTGCAGAATCTAATTTAAGCAGAGATTTCTTGGGGCAATTATTTACAAATCCTAATGTTCTAGCTACTGCTGCTGTTGTTTGTTGTATTTTTGCTTTTACAGGTATGCCGACAGTTCCATTTTTATCACTTGGTGCAATACTTGCAATTGCTTCACATAAATATAAAACCGCTAAGAATAAAGAAGTTCAGGTTGAACAGACTCAGGTTCAGGAGGAGGTTGCTGAAGAAATTAGGAAACCGGAAAATGTTGTTACATTATTACAGGTTGACCCGATTGAACTTGAATTTGGATATGGTATAATTCCGCTTGCTGATACATCTCAAGGTGGAGATTTACTTGACAGGGTTGTTATGATAAGACGCCAGCTTGCAATAGAGCTTGGTATGATAGTTCCTGTAATTCGCTTAAGGGATAATATACAGCTTGCACCGTATGAATATTCTATAAAAGTAAAAGGCGTCGAGGTTGCTCGTGGCGAACTTCAAAACGATTGTGTGCTTGCGATGGATCCCGGCACTGCTGATGGGGATTTACAGGGTAAAAAGACAATTGAACCTGCGTTTGGATTGCCGGCCGTTTGGATTCCTATAAAGGATAAGGATAGGGCTGAGATGAAGGGATATACAATTGTTGATTTACCGTCTATTGTTGCAACGCACTTAACACAGGTTGTAAAGACTAATGCGTATAAGTTGCTTGGAAGACAGGAAGTTCAGACTCTTATTGATAATGTTAAAGAGAAAAACCCTGTTATTGTTGAGGAATTAATTCCTAAGATTATGACTATAGGTGAAGTCCAGAAAGTTTTAAGCCATTTATTAAAAGAAGAAATCTGCATAAGAGATATGGTTACTATTTTAGAAACTTTAGCTGATTATGCGGTATTTACAAAGGATACAGAGGTGTTAACAGAGTATGTAAGACAAGCACTTGGACGTGCTATTTCACAAAAATATATTGAAAAAGGCAGGACAAACGGTGTTATTACTATTGAGCCGGCTTTAGAGCAAGAACTTATAAGTTCTGTCCAAAAGACTGATTTTGGCTCATATATTGCGGCTGATCCTGTAAAAACAGAGAGTATTATTAATAATTTGACAAAGCAGGTAAAAGTTGCAATTTCTAATGGAGAGCAACCTATAATTTTGACTTCTCCTGCGTTAAGACCATATTTTAAGAAAATGATAGAAGGAGTTTTACCTAGTGTAGTTGTATTATCTTATAATGAGGTAGATGCGGATGCAAATGTAAAATCTATAGGAATGCTGTCTGCATAATTTAAACGGAGGTTAGATAATGAAAATTCGTCGTTACATGGCTAATAACATGCAAGAAGCAATTCAGAAAGTCAAAGTTGATTTAGGAACCGATGCGGTTATTCTTAGTACAAGAAAGGTTAAAAGACCCGGTTTCTTAAATTTTTTACGTACACCGTTAATTGAAGTTTTGGCTTCTGTTGAAGAAGATGAAAACGAAGTTAGAACATTAGCTGATGTTACAAATCCAAAGGTTGAGGAGCTTGAAAATAAAGTCAAGGGAATGGAGACAATGTTGGATAAAATTTATCAACAGATGTCGGATATGCAAAAAAATTCTTCAAACAACATAACCAAGGAAGAGAAAATCGACACAACATCAAGAATTTATAAAGTGTTTATTGATAATATGAAGCAAAATGATGTTGAAGAGTCTGTAATTGACGAAATTTTAAAGTCATTAAAAGAGCAGGGAATAGATAATAATTCTAATGTAAATGAAGTGTTTGCAATTTTTAAGAAAGAGCTTGTAAAACGTCTTGGCAGTTCGGAAGAAATAAAAATTGATAATTCTAAGCCAAAGGTTATTATGTTTTTAGGCCCTACAGGCGTTGGAAAAACTACTACTCTTGCGAAAATTGCAGCCAACTTTATGATAAAAGAAGGGAAAAAAGTAGGCTTAATTACAGCAGATACATACAGAATTGCTGCGGTTGAACAGTTAAAAACTTATTCTGAGATTATGGGAACACCAATAACGGTTATTTATTCGCCAAAGGAGATGAAAGACGCGATTAAAAAGAATTCAGAGGCAGAGCTCATTTTAATTGATACTCCGGGTAAGAACCATAAGAATAAAAAACATTTTGATGAAATAAAAGAGATATATAAGGCGGCTGAGCCTGATGAGGCGTATTTGTTGATTAGTGCTACTACAAAACCTAAAGATTGTAAAGAAATTATAAATGCGTATAGTTTTGTTGATAATTATAAGTTGATATTTACTAAAGTTGACGAAACTTCTTCTTTGGGAGTTTTACTTAATGTAAGAGAATTTACGGGGAAACCGCTTTCTTACGTTACTACCGGGCAGAGTGTTCCGGATGATATTGAAATTGCGGATGTTGAAAATATTTCTAAGAAATTATTGGGAAATAGTTAATTTTGTTTTGATTTTACAGAGGAGAAGTGCTGATGAGGGATCAAGCTAATAGACTTAGGGAAATTGTAAATAAAGTTAATAATGATAATATAAAAACGACCATTGAGACATTAAAGACTAACGCTAAGGTTATTACCGTCACTAGTGGTAAAGGTGGAGTTGGGAAGACCAACATTACAGTAAATCTTGCAATTAGTTTAAGCAAACTGGGGTATAGGGTTGTGGTAATAGATGCGGATTTGGGGTTGGCGAATATTGATGTGGTTCTAGGAACTATGCCCAAATATACGCTTGTTGACGTTATAAAGAACGGGAAAAATGTTTTGGATGTTTTATGTACCGGACCGAACAGAGTTAAGTTTATTTCCGGCGGATCGGGAGTTGAGGAGCTTACGCGTCTTACTCAACTTGAATTAGAGAATTTTGTAAGAAATATAGGTTTATTGGATAAGATAGCGGATATAATTTTAATTGATACAGGTGCCGGTATTTCTGAAAATGTTATTCGATTCGTTATGGCGGCTGATGATGTTGTTGTTATTACTACGCCTGAACCCACTGCGACTACTGATGCGTATGCTCTTATTAAAGCCATTGGGGTTAGAAATAAGAATAAGTCGATAAAGCTTATTATAAATAGAACAGAAACAGCGATTGAGGCTCAAACAGCTATGCAAAAACTTAATTCTGTTTCAAAAAAATTTTTAGAGGTTAAATTGCAGTTTTTGGGGTATGTTAGTAATGATGCCTTTGTTCCAAAGGCCGTGAAGCAACAAAAACCATTTGTTTTACTTTATCCGGAATGTACCGCAAGTAAGAATTTGACGGAAATTGCAAGGAAAATAATGAAAGGTCCCGCAAATAATCTCAATGATTCGGGAATAAAGGGATTCTTTAATAAATTTTTCACATCAAATGGTGCAACTTAAGAAGGATTTTTGACAAGTAATGTAGTATTAAAGAGTAAAACAGCTTAAATTTCATTTGAATGAGAGGGAGAGAAATGCAAGAGGAACTTCAATATAACAATGAAGATGTTGATTTATGGGAAGAATATAAAAAAACGCATTCCCCAGAGACTAAGGAGACGTTAATATTAAAATACGCACCGCTTGTTAAGTGCGTTGCCGGACGTATTGGAGTTTATTTCGGTGGCAATGTTGAGTACGAGGATTTAGTAAGCTACGGTGTTTTTGGACTTATTGATGCTATTGATAAGTTTGATATTGATAAAGGTGTAAAGTTTGAAACTTATGCTTCTCTTAGAATTCGTGGTGCTATTATTGACAGTATAAGAAATTTGGACTGGATCCCACGTTCTCTGCGTCAGAAAAGTAAGGAACTTGAAAAAGTTTATTCGGATTTGGAGCATGAGCTTGGACGTTCTGCGACTGATGAAGATGTTGCTAGAAAGCTTGAAATTTCGCCTGAAGAGTTTGGGAAAATGTTAAATGATATTAATATTTCGTCTTTGGTTTCGTTAGACGAGTTTTTAGAGCAAAATTATGATCACGGTGTTTCGCCTCGTGAAACTTCAAAGGACATGCAGCCTGAAGGCTATATGGAAAAGAGCGAGTTAAAGAATATACTTGGTAAGTCTATAGATTTGTTACCGGAAAAGGAAAAAATGGTTGTTTCATTATATTATTATGAAGATCTTACATTAAAAGAAATAAGTGCGATTATGCATGTTTCAGAGTCAAGAATTTCACAGCTTCATACAAAAGCTATATTGAGACTTAAAGGAAAGCTTAGCAGACAAAAAAATATACTATTAGATTAAGCTAAATTATGGAGGGGGATTTTATGGGTGTTTCTCCGATAGATATGCAAGTGATGATAACAAAGACAACAGAAATTGCAAGCAAGCATAGTGCAGAGCTTCATAAAGCTACAACAGATCAGCAAAGAGTCTCTGAGCAAGAAACTTTAAGGCAGGAAGAAAATACTAAGAAAGTTCATGACAGGAATACTGCTGAAAAGATATATGTTGATGAAGAGGAAGAGAAAGAAAGGAAGAAAAAGGAAGAAAAAAAGCAATTGCTTTCGGAAGATGAGAAATATGACGATGAAGGAGAAATTGAGACTCCGGAAAAGGATAATAAAGGACGCCATTTTGACGCATCGATTTAAAATTACGAATGAAAAGAGGTTTAGATTTAATGGTTTACGCTACGTTTTTTTGCATAGTGACGGGTATACTTTTTTTGATTTCTACGATTAGAATGAGTTCTGTAAAAAAGTGGATGAAAGTGCAAATAAAGATTTTGGAAGATAAGAAACAAGAACTTGAAGAACTTATTGGTTCTTCAACGGATATGGTTAATGAATTAAATGGGGTTTCAGACTATGTTGCAGAGTTAATAGGAAACAGAACGGAAGAATTAAATAGTGCTATAAAGACGGTAGATGAAAGACTTGCAGAGTGTAGAAGCTTATTTGAACAAACGAAGCAGGAAAATATTGTTGAATTTCCAAGTGGAAATATAAGCGATTTGGTTACTCATAGTAGAAAAGATGAAATAAAGGAATTATACAACAGAGGACTCTCTGTTTCTGAAATTGCAAAAGAATTAAATGTTGGTAAGGGCGAAATTGAGTTAATGCTTGGTATTACAGAAAGATATTTAAAGTTAGCAAATTAATTAGCAAGGGAATGTTTGAAAAAATTGTTTTTTCATGTTCATTCTCTTGTTTTTTATATAAAAAATGACGAAAGTATATGTTGTAGGATTGAATGAAGAAAGGTTTGAGATAGATATGGAGAAATGGAAAAAAGGCGAGTTTTTATGGTTAGTTATAGCAATATTACTGGTTTTAGGTGCGATAGTTTATAAGCATATTGTAGTTTTAAGTACGATGACGCCATTTGCTATAGCGTCTGACATTGCGGCGTTATTTGGCGTA
>CAZXFU010000015.1:20093-22256 GCA_964640345.1 uncultured Eubacteriales bacterium | reverse complement strand
ACTGTTTTTCTTAAATGTCAAATCAATAAGATATAAACCGGAATCTCCAACAACACCTGTAACCGCCTCATTATCCACCATAATAGGTACAAATAAATTGTCTTCATATCTTTCATACAAAGTTATTTCTGTTCCAGGCTCTGCAGTGCAAGATATCAAATATGCCTCAGTATCAGTAGTTACTTTCTTATCTTCAGGATATAATATCTCCATTATCTTTGAGTTGCTTCCTATATCAGCCGGCAATGAACCGTAAATTTCGGCATAAGACGGACTACATACTAAAATTAACATCATTGTAAGCAACATACAAAAAAATTTCTTCACTTTAGTTTCCTCCACTTCTAAACAGCAATATTTTATACCATTTTTGTTACAAACAAATTACACAACATTTAATATTTAGTTAATTTCATCTTTCTTTAATTCCTCTATCATATCTAAGAGCTTATCTTGAGTGTCTTTATCAGTTATTCCCCACTCTTCCAATGTTTTTGCCTTGGAATCTTTTGTTGTCTGCTTAACGATCTCATCCGTTTTTTCTTTTATTTTATCTTTTATACCATTTATTGACTCTTCAAACTGATTCTTTAGTTCCTCCGAATCTCTCTTAAACTGTTTATCACTTTCGGCTTTTGCAGAAGTAATTTCTGATGATATATCTTTTGCAGAAGTAACCAAAGAGCTTAAAGATTCGTATGCCTTATACAACGTTAAACTAACGAAAACCAATGCTATACTCCCAATTATCAGGATACATATTAATTTCTGTTTAGCATTTAAAGCATTCATCTTATATTTTAAACTATACCTAGGCTCATCATCCTCGCCCGCTGTATAATAATTAGCGGTTGCATAACCATTAGAATTATATTCTATCTTTGAATTATTTGGTCTATAGTGCACCTCATAATTAACCCCCGACTTGTCGTAGTTAGGATTATTGGTAGTTTGATTTACTTTAGCTTGTCTAACATCACTTTTTACCTCGGCATTTAATCCAAGTTTTTTATCATATTCTTTTCTCAAACCAGCATCAGACAATGTATCATAAGCTATATTTATTTCCTGCATCTTTTCTTGAGCAACATTTTTATCACCTTGATATGTATCCGGATGATACTTTTTAGCCAAGGCTCTGTAAGCTTTTTTGATATCTTTTTCAGTTGCATTTGTTTTTATATTTAACACATTGTAATAATTCAAACTACTCACTTCCCTTCCGAAACGCCTATTTATATTGTACCACAAAATTATAATATTTGTATAATAAAATCAAAAAAGGTACTTGAAATTAGCGACTTAATATTGTATACTAAAAACACTTGCTGATGTGATGGAATTGGCAGACGTGCTTGACTCAAAATCAAGTTCCGAGAGGAGTGTGGGTTCGACTCCCACCATCAGCAC
Source organism: uncultured Eubacteriales bacterium (assembly GCA_964640345.1). Classification (GTDB taxonomy): domain Bacteria; phylum Bacillota; class Clostridia; order TANB77; family RGIG9151; genus RGIG9151. Next base: position 20,846 of record CAZXFU010000015.1, on the reverse strand, counting down.
CAAAAGTCACAGTTTTGTGACTTTTATTTTTTTGCAATAGCATGTACTTTAAGGAGGCTAATTATGGAATTGTTTACTTTATTTCTAATTGCATTGGGGTTATCCATGGATGCTTTTGCCGTATCTGTTTCAAACGGTCTTTATTATAAAAAATTCACAAAAAAGCAAGCATTTCTTTCCTCTTTAACATTCGGAATTTTCCAAGGCGTAATGCCTACAATCGGTTTCTTTGCCGGCACATTGTTTTTAGATATAATCTCTAACATCGATCACTGGCTTGCACTTATTTTACTTGGATACATCGGTCTAAATATGATTTTTGATGCAATAAAAGAAATGAAAGATGGCAATTTAGTTCCAAAAAACACAAATAATTATGATTTAAAAACACTCATGCTTCAAGGGCTTGCAACAAGTATAGATGCTTTAGCTGTCGGAATAAGCTTTGCTGCACTTAATATAAATATCATAATTGCTGCCTCATTTATATGTTCTGTAACTTTTATCTGTTGTTTAATCGGCTCATTAATTGGAAAAAAATTTGGACATTTATTACAAGAAAAAGCAAAAATATTTGGAGGAGTAATTTTAGTTTTAATCGGGTTAAAAATATTTGTCGAGCATATTTTCTCGCTTTAATAATATCTTTTACGAAAAACAGTTAATTTTTTCAAAAAACTATTGACTATTCACAAGAAAAAATATATATTATTAGGGTAGTAATTTTATGGCGGCGTAGCTCAGATGGCTAGA
>CAZXFU010000015.1:0-20083 GCA_964640345.1 uncultured Eubacteriales bacterium | reverse complement strand
CGGTTCATACCCGCAGTGTCGTTGGTTCGATTCCGACCGCCGCTACCAAAAATTTATTCTAAGCAAAAACGAGTCGACTAAATAATCGACTCGTTTTTGTTATTTTATTCATATGTAACAGCTTCGCCGATGGTAACTTTCTTACAAGAACCGTGCTCTACAAGTAGTTTGGCTTCAACGGACTCAAGAAGTTCTGAAATAGCCCTATTTAAGCCTCTTGCTCCAATGTTGTATTTTAGTGCATTCTTCACAACCATAAACTCTCCTTCAGGAGTTATCGTAAGTTCTACTCCATAAGCAAAATCCATCAATTTTTTATTTTGTATAAATGGAGATTTACTGGAATTATGAAGAATGTCTATCATGTCTTGTTCAGAAAGAGCTTTAAACTCGACGATACACGGAAATCTGCCTATCCACTCACGTGGTGCACCGGCTTTTTCAAAATCATCTGAAATAAACCGTCCCAATGTAGCATCATCGTTTTCAGCATTACTAACAAAACCCATCCTTTTTCCCCTTACTCTCTTCTCTCTATGCTCATATGCAGCCACAAACGTTCCCATGCATATAAAGAGAACTTCCTTTGTATTAAAAAACTTTCCGTGTCCTAAAGATATTTCGCTACCTTCCATCTTTTTTAGCATTTCGTACATCATAGACTGTCCGCCCGGATCCTCAGAACGCTCTTGACTATTCCTCATATTTTTATCGCCTTCATCCAGGATAACAATTCCATGCTCTGCCAACTTTATGTCGTTGTTAGCTAAATCTATAAGGCGACTAAAGTACTCGGATATATTATCGCCAACGTACCCCGCTTTTGTCAAAGACGTCATGTCGACGCACACGCACGGGATTTTCAACAACCGACAAAATTCCTCGATTGTTGCCGTCTTTCCAACTCCTGTAGGTCCGACAACTATAAAGTTCTCCTTCATGCTAATAGGATTATCCGGATTGGCAGAATTGTACATACATCTCATTACATGACGATATATCAATCTGCCAATTTGAGTAACACCTTCATCTTGCCCTTTTATAAATTCTTTGACTTTGCAAATCAAAGGATACATATTTTGGGTCATAGATTCCTTATCTACCTCTCGCTCTTCTTCACAACAGCTATGAACCTCATCTATATCATTCTCAACGATAATCGCACTGATATTTTCATAGCCGGCAAGCATATCAACTAGGTCGGTCCATGGATTAACACAATCAACATCGCAATAATCCGTTATAATCCTCTTAAGCCGTTCGCCAAGCTTAGTATCTACAAAAGAATCACTAAGACGTGATTCTGCCATTTCCTTGGCCTTTGCTGTTCGCCCTCCGAAAATCAAAGCATCCAAAATGTTTCTTATATCGTAATTCGTCTCATCGTCATCATCAGGAGAAGAATATGCACTAAGAATCTTACGCATAATCTCCTTAGAATCTTCTCCCAATTCTAGCTCTTTTATTTGTCTTCCAATCCGAATGCCCATGTCTTTTCTGTACATAGCCTCTTCGTACTGACTCTGCTGATATGACTCAACTATAGCTTCAACACAGTCATTGCACATCCAAATCGGTTGACTAATTACCGGGAAATGGCTCCTACCAATCTCATAGGTTTCGCCACAAAGATCACATTGGAACTTCATTTTTCTTCCCCCTTCAAATCAGAATAGAAAAATTCTCAGGTTTCCAATAGCCGCCCGACAAAATCAATTTATAACCCTTAATATAATACAATGATTTAATGTTTATGTCAACATACTTTACTTAAACATCTCTATAATATCTGCATCTTTTTCCTTATCAATTTCAAGCGAATATTGATCATCGTTATTTACAACTAATATACTAACATTTCTGTCATAATCATAATTAATTTTCTCAGTCCTATAAAGCTCGGTTAAAACTTTGCCTATCTTTTCCGGATCGGTAATTTCTAAGTCTGTCTCATAATCACGCCCACTTAATACTATGCACTTTACTGTGCTAATATCTGTTACTCCTTCAGTATAACCTCGTTTTTCCATAAATTCCTTTAATTTTTCAGCATTAATATTAAATGTTTCAGAAACAAATCTAGCATTTTCTGACTCTACGGTATAACCTCTTTCCTGTTCTTTTTTATTATTTCTAATAGTAAAGTCTACCATAAAAATCGGTCTATACTCATTTTCCTTATCTGTGTCCATATTAAGAATATCTTGCTTTGTTACTTCATAAAGCTCGATAATATCCTCTCTATTCATCGAAGTATAACTGTAACCACTTATAATATTAGAAACAGCTACGCTATAAATATCATCAACATCATAATCAAAAATTGCATTTGTAGCCATTTTATATTCAGTTGAATCGTAAATTTTGTTTATAACATCTTTGTATTCAGCTTCATCCAACTCATACTCTCTTGAAATAATCCTTCCATCTATTAACTCATATTTAATATATATCGAATCGCAAGGATTATCCAAATTTCTTTGCTTATTTTCAATTATCTTCCTATGCAAGTTAACAAAGTTTTCAATATTCTCGTCACTATATAAAACACCAAAAGCAGGGCTTTCCAATGTAGAATTTGCAAAATCGGCCTTGTAATATAATGAAACTGCTTTTATTCCTTTTATGTCCGGTACATACCTTTCGTATCCAAACATATCTGCTTTTATTCCCAAAGCTATGATTACAAATACAACTGTAAATACCAAGAAGCCTTTATATGAATCCCATATTCTAAATGATTTCCTTATTAGCATCTCTGCTATAGCATATCCAAGCAAAGCAAATAACAAATAGACAAAGATATTAACCGATTGCAGACTAAATATTTCTTTTATATAAAGTGCTCCAACTAACATAGTACATGCAGTAACGCCATATTTAAATAAAATCTTTATATACTTGCCACTAACTACATCCCCTGCACTCTCTAAATCTCTGTATTTATACACAAAATATCCCATAACCAATGCAAAAATCGAAATAATTATATCTATAAATAAATAATTGTCAACAAATGAACCGTAATATCCGTTAGCCTTATATATTATTTGGACTATAGGTGAAATCTGCAATAATTCTTCACATATTGATTCATTAAATGAAAAACCATGCAAAACGCCTTTCATTAAAAGCTGTAAAACCGTTACAAGTCCGGCAACTAATAAGTTTGAAATATATGTAAAAATTATTTGAGCAATACTGCTACCGGTAAACATACCAATAAATATTGTCCAAGAATACAATGTACACGAAGTTAATAAAGATATTCCCAAATACTTTAACACAATACCTTCTCTAAAATAAGTGCCACCAAAATTTCCAAGTTGAATTATAGATAAAAACGCCGAATTTAATAAAAGTGGAATTGTCAGTAAAATTAGACCTGAAATAATATTGTTGACATAAAGCCCTAATCTGGTGTAAGGCATAGCATGCATAGTTACCATCGACTTAGGATTTTGCATATACCTAAACATCATAACAGCGATAAATACAGGAACAGTAAACAAAAATACTATTGTTCCGTTAAAAATATCCGAAAACACTATATTGTATCCGGAACTTGAAACCGTATAAAAGTGATTGGTTAAAGTAATTAATGGCGATACCAAAAATAACGCTATAGTATATAAAACAGCAATCCACCAAAAACGCTTTAAATTATTAACAATAAGCTCTTTGCTAAAAAATGGCTTCTTTGATTTCATCTGCTTCACCTCCAACTTCATAAATAAATATCTCTTCCAAAGTAAGCGGTATCATATCTAAGATAATCGGCTCATATTTCCTATATTCCTTAATTATCCCATCTTTATCGCCCTTTAATATTACAGAATAAACCGTTCCAAGCTTAGACTTTTTAAGTAAACTAAATTTATTTTCAAGCTCTTTTGGAAATTCGCCATCTTTAAATGCAACTTGAACTTTATGTGTCTCAGTTTTTAGGTCATCCAATTTTCTTTGGATTAGCATCTTCCCCTTTGACATAATTCCGACATGGTCGCAAATATCCTCTAACTCTCTTAAATTATGTGAAGAAATCATAACTGTTGTGTTAAATTCTTCAACGTCTTGCATAATTATTCCAAGCACTTTTCTTCTCATAACAGGATCCAAACCATCAAGCGGTTCATCAAGTAATAGTACCTTTGGCGACGCTGATATTGCAAGCCAAAAAGCAACTTGCTTTTGCATGCCCTTAGATAATTTGTTCACATTTCTCTTTATATCAATTTTGAAAACATCTTTTAACTTATTAAATCTGTCCTCATTCCAATTGGTATATACCCCCTTATACAATTCAGCCATTTGTTTAATAGAGAAATTATTAAAGAAAAACAAATCATCTGATATATATATTAATTCATCTTTTACATCAACATTTTCATAAACAGGATTATCATCTATTAAAATTTTACCTGAATTTAATTTATATATTCCGGAAATGGCTTTCATCAAAGTAGTTTTTCCTGCACCATTAGGTCCAACCAAGCCATATATCGAGCCTTTTTCAACCTCAAGGCTCAGATTATCCAAAGCAATAAAATTATCAAATCTTTTGATAACATTTTTTACTTCTATCATTTTAACGCCTCCTCATTTTTAGTTTGAAAAAAATCCTTAACCATTTCATCAATGTCTTTTTCAGATACTTCGAGTATTTTCGCTCTTTTTAGTACTTCAAATAACTCCTCTCTTATTTCAGACAGGTTTTTTTTCAATACATCATCATTAACCTTCGCAACAAAGTTGCCTTTGCCCGGAATTGAATAAATATATCCTTCTTGTTCAAGCTCTCTATATGCTCTTTGAACAGTATTAACATTAATTGCAAATTCAGCCGCCATTTTTCTTACAGAAGGAATAGACTCATTCTCTTTTAAGCTCCCACTAAGTATAAGGCGTTTAAAATTGTTCTTTATTTGGATATACAGTGCATCTCCGTTCCTATAATCTATTTGCAACATTTTTTCCCTCCTCTCTGTTATGTCTGAACTATTACAGATATAAATATATTATATTTGTACCAACCTTGTCAATAGATGGGCAAACAATTTATTCAATAAAAATTTACAGTAAAAAAATAAGCCATAAAAAGTAATTTTCAAAGCCCATTTTTTAATCTATGTCATATTCAGTTAAGTTATTTACGTAGCAATTATCTCCAGAATTCTAACTGTTTTGTCCAGTTCTTTATCAGACATTCTCCCCAAAATATCCAATATTTCTATAATCATTGCAGATCTTACATCCCCTCCGGCATCTCCAATAAAATACGTAATCGGTTTTTCTAATACTTTAGATATTTTTTCCCATCTATTTAGATTAAAACATTTATCTCCATGTTCCACCTGACAAACATATCCAGTAGATACACCAAGCTCATTTGCTAATTCAGATTGAGTTAATTTATGAAAAATTCTGGCACTTTTTAACCTATCGCCAACAATGGTATAATCAATCATATACAGCCTCCGCACTATTTATGTTCCGAATTAATTATACCGTTTCAACATAAATAGCATACAGAAACCAAATTGTATATTTTTTTACATACTAGTCATTACTAATAATAGACTTCAACCAAATACAAACCCTGTGCCGGAACAGTCTTACCGGCTTTCGACCTATCTTTTGATAATAATATTTCTTGTAAGTCACTTACCTTAATTTTACCGGTACCAACCTCTAATAAAGTTCCAACCAAGATTCTTACCATATTATATAAAAAACCGTTCCCAGTAAAGTTAAATATTATCCTGCCATCATCTCTTTTCTTTATTTGAATTTTCGATATGGTCCGTATAGTGTCTTTAACTAAACTACCGGAAGCCATAAAACCTTTAAAATCATGCGTACCTTCAAGTATTTCAGCAGCTTTTTTCATACTTTTATAATCAAGCTCATAAGAAAAATGATACTCCCTAAAAAAATCAAGTGCTGAGCGAGTTTTCGAATTATTAACGATATACATATATTTTTTGCCTTTTGCACTATACCGTGGATGAAAATCTGCCTTAACTTCTAAAGCCTCTCTTATAGCAATATCTTTTGGTAAGTGAATGTTTACCGCTTGAGCGATTTTATCTACCGGGATAGTACATTCGGTAAAAAAATTAGCCACTTGACCTAAAGCATGCACACCCGCATCCGTTCGCCCCGCTCCGTTTATTTTATCTACATCATTACAGACCTGATGAATAGCATTCGTTAGTATTTCTTGAATACTTGTTCCATTTTTCTGGGTTTGCCAACCGTTATATTTTGTCCCATCATATTCTACAATTATTTTTACGTTTCTCAACTTAACAATCCTCCAATTTTAATATATCTTTATTTTTTACTAAATAATCAACCCCCGAAAAAATAGTAATAATTATAGCCAAAATAATCATTACAGTTGCAAGTATTCCTATTGTATTCTGAATAGGAGCGTTTGAATATGTAGAAATTAAATTACCCATTTTCCCGAACATAAACACATCGGATTCATCTGCCGGAAGCGGAGCTGTAACATCTAAAAGCAATAAAGAAACAGCAATAATCTGAGTTATAGTTTTTAATTTTCCCCAAATACTTGCCGCAATAACTCTTCCTTCCCCACTTGCCAGAAGCCTAATACCGGTAACCATAAACTCACGTGCAATAACAATTGTTGCAAACCACGATGGGATTTTATCCATACCTACTAAAGCAATTAATGCAGCTGAAACCAAAAGTTTGTCTGCAAGAGGATCTAAAAACTTTCCAAAATTCGTAACAAGATTCTTAGAACGTGCAATATGTCCATCCAAACTATCCGTTATAGATGCAATAATAAAAATAATAAGTCCCGCAATATTTGCCCATGAAAACGGTAAAAGCAATACAATAATAAACACGGGTACTAAACAAATCCTTACAGTTGTAATTTTGTTAGGTAAATTCATATTTTCCTCCATTCATGTGAGATCAAATTTTTCAAGTCAATTTTATAATAATTACATATAAAAATCAATAGAAAAGACCCAAGGCTAACAGTCTAAAACCGGTAGCCCAAGGTCCCAACCCAAAAAGCAATTAGTTGATAATTGTTTTTATCTTATCAACATACATATCGGATAAGCTTTCTGCCACCTCAGCTGAAACTCCTTCTGTATAAATAGTACATACAGGCTCGTCCGCATCAGGCAACACTAATACCCAACCTTTGTCATGATGAATTTTTACACCTTCAAATAATTCCATCTTATTTTCTGTCTTTTCTTGAGTAAGGCTTCTCATAACTTTTCCCTTTGCATCCCAAGGACAGTCAATATTTTTCTTAACTAAGTGGAATTCAGGGATTCCCTTAATTACAGCAGATAATGTAGTATTTTCTTTTGAAATGTAATTTATTATTTTAGCAGTAGCTGCAAAAACATCATAGTTTAATACAAAATTTTTCTTAACATCATTGGTGGAATTTTCCATAAGTTTGCTCATGAACTCCTGTTGATTTGTCTTTGTTCTGACAATTCCGGCGTTATACTTTGTAGCAATTTGCTCCATAACCTCTGTGGCTGTAAAAGGAACAACAATTTGATTTGTTTCTTTTAATCTTACAGAAATAATCGAAAGCAATGCTGTATATAAATCATCTTTAATAATATTTCCTTTATCATCAATCACAACCATAGACTCTGCATTGCCACTCAATTGAATTCCGAAATCCGCTTCGTTGTTAACAACCTTTTGGCTAAGAACACTTAAAGTATCCTCGCCACCAATACGTCTTTCATTAATAATCGTACAATTGAGATCTCTTAAAACTTTTTCCATCATCTCATAAACAAAATTATCACACTTACCAACAACAACTTTTATATTATTTTTCCTAATTACATCTAAATCCAATGTATTAAGTAAATTTTGCATATAGAAATAATTATAATTTTCAAGCATATTCGTCTCTTTGATCTTTTCAACATTAACACGTCTAAATTCTCCGGTAACAAACATATTCTCGATCTTTCTTTCTAATCCACGAGTAATATTTATTCCTTTGCTATCTAAGAAATTAATTCTTATTCTATCATCATTTTGTGGTTCCAACGCAATGTGAATACCCGCATCAAGTCCAAAGAAATTAATGACATTTCTAACGATAGGAAGCATTGTATGTCCTAAATCAAACACTTCAACTCCGGCAGACGCCGCACCTGCTAAGACAGATGTCTTTAACAAAGAAGCTCCTGCCGAATTATCCGAGGACACAGCTAACTTCATTCCAGGCTTTAACACAGAAGCATAAGCAAGTCCTAATTTTGACACATACTCAGGTGTAATCTCAACATTCATTTCACCTGTTATTCCATTTTTACCAAACAACGTACGGCTTACCTTAGTTCCCCAAATAATGCTGTCATTAACTTCAGTTGCCGTCTGAACAATTTTATTTGGCCAAATCTTTACGCCTGACTTAACAACAGCTCTATCTTTTATTTGACATTCATCGCCGATAACTGCTTCCTCAAGCACAACAACATTAGACTTTAAATTATTTCCGTAGCATAAAATTCCCGCACTGATTCTTGAATTAGAGCCAATATGAGTATTTTGCCAAATAATACTTCTTTTTATTGTAACATTATCGTCAATCACAACGTTTTCCCCAAGCACAGTATATTCTTGTAATTCGACGTTTTTGCCAACCTTACAGTTATTTCCTATAACAACGGGAGCTGTAAGCTTCGCACTAGGATCAATCTCAACATTCTTTCCTATATATATACCATTTTTATTTTCAAATTCTGTATCTAAATTAATGTTAACTCTTCCTTCTAAAATATCAATATGAGATTGAATATACGAGCCAATATCCCCAACATCACACCAATAATCTGTAGTTGTATAGCCATATAAATCATTTCCTTCATTCATAAGTAACGGGAACAAATCTTGGCTAAAATCAAATTTCTTATTCCTTTCAAAATAAGATAAAGCCTTTGGTTCTAGTATGTATATACCAGTATTGGCAAGGTTACTAAACACTTCCCCCCAACTCGGCTTTTCTAAAAACCTTACGATTTTTCCGGATTCATCAGTCATAACAACGCCATATTCAAGAGGCACTGCAACTTCTTTTAAAACCAATGTGCAAATTGTATTTTTAGACTTATGATAACTGATAGCCTTTGTTAAGTCGATATCAGTCAACGCATCTCCACTTATAACAACAAATGTATCGTCTAAAAATTCTTCGGCATTTTTTACACTTCCGGCTGTTCCTAAAGGCGAATCTTCAATAAAATACTGAATATTAACCCCAAGCTCTTTTCCGTCTCCAAATAAATCCTCTATCTTTTCGGGAAGAAACTGCAAAGTCACTCCTATATCTGTAATTCCATTTTTCTTTAATAAATCAATAATTCTACCCATAACAGATTTGTTCATAATCGGTACTATAGGTTTAGGTCTTCCGCAAGTGAGTGGTCTAAGTCTTGAACCCGCACCTCCTGCCATAATAATTGCTTTCATTTTACTCCCTCCCTGAAATTATAATTTTTTCTCTGTATTATATATAGGGGCGATGTATAACTTACATCTCCCCTATAATCCTACCGTAAAAGCCTAAATTATCCAATTTTTTGAAGCCCTTCTGCTTTCTTAGAAGATTTCTTTGCCTTGCTCTCTACAGTATGAATTACTTTTTTATCATTTATTTCTTTTAAACCGTTTTTGAGTTCGGTATTTTCCCAAACATTATTTTTGGCTTCTTCAACCACTTCTTTATAAACCTCAAATGTTTGATTAGCAATTCCGTCCCAATTGTACATTTCATGCACTTTTCTCATAGCGTTTGCCTTTATACCTTCATTTTTATTGTTCCAGTTATATAATAACTCTAAGACACAATCCGCCAAAGAATTTGCATTCCCTGTATAAGCTTTCATTCCGTCATATCCATGATTAACTATTTCTCCAAGACCACCGGCTTGTGAAACAACTGTAGGAACATTTGCCACCATCCCTTCTAAGGCAACAATTCCAAATGGTTCATATAAACTAGGGAAAACCGCAACGTCGACACATTTATATAATTTCAACAAATCTTCGTCACTGATATATCCAGTAAACAAAGTCTTATGAGCATATCCTGTTGCCCATGCTCTTCCTTTAAATTCGTTAAGTAAAGGTCCTTTCCCTGCAAATACAAATTTAACATCATTATAGTATTGGCAAATCTTTGGAATAGCATCAATTAAAACTTGAACGCCCTTTTCATTAACCATTCTTCCAACGAAAAATACGATTTTTTCGTTATCCATCGCATATTTTCTTCTGAATTCCCAATCTCTTTCTATACCATCAAATTTATGAATATCCACCCCATTAAAAATAATTCTTGTTTTCGAATCAGGCAATCCCCATAAATTTCTTATTTCATTTTTCATATATTGACTGTTACATATAACCTTCCAAGATTCATATGTCAACCACCATTCACTGTCATGTATATATTGTTGCATATCAGTATGAATACCGCTGTTTCTTCCGGATTCAGTTGCATGAATTGTACAAATCATCGGTATCTTATATGCATGTTTTAAAGTTTTGGCTGCATAAGCTACTAACCAATCATGTGCATGAATAATATCAAATCTACCTATAGTATTTATAACCTCTATTGCACGTTCAACCATAGCAAAATTCATTTGTGCAGTCCACTTCAATAAATCTCCCTTTGTATCAGGGCCAACAGTATGAACTCTGTGAACGTAAACATTCTTATCCTTTTCAAATTCTTTAGTGTTTTTATCCATACACGTAATAACATGTACTTCATTCCCTTTCCCACCCAAATTTTGAGCTAAATCGTAAACCACTCTGGAAATTCCTCCAACAATCCTTGGTGGATATTCCCATGATAACATTAAAATTCTCATCAATGGCTCTCCTCTCTTCAATTGTATTTTCTACATCTTTTTCTAAAGTATAACCTCGCAAATATCTCCTGTTTCCAATACAAAAAACTAAATCTGAGGGTATAAACAAGAATACAAAATACTTTGAGGTCTTAACAATATGATAAAATTGCCATGCAATTTCCTACACTGTTATAACATTGCAAAAATGCAATAATTACCATGCGTTCAATACTCACTCATTGTAATATTTTTTTTTTTGTTTGTAAACCCAAAAACATATTTAAAATAAAAAAAAAAGATTTTTTGTCACAATAAAAAAAGATTTTTTATTTCATTTTTACTCTTAACTCTTTTTAGTAAATGCCGATAAGTATTTTGTGTTTGAGAAAGATTGCTGTTTTAAGTAGTGATAAAGATGAATGTATGAACTTAACATTGGCAATAATATTTCTAAAATCATATTATGATATAACGTTTCATTTAAAACGAAATAGTTATACGTTATAAAAAGAATCGGAGGCAAAAAAATGCAAACAATAATTGTTGATTTACATGATAATGTTAATACTTTATATAAAATTGCAGAAAAAAATGGCTGTGAAAAATTTTCCTTTAAGAAAATACTCAACGGTATGAAATTCTCTTCAGATGATACTTCATTTCTTCAATTAAAGGTTGCTGAAATATTAACTGAATATGTAATAGAAAACGAAGAAGAAAATTTGCTTAAAATGTTAATTGTATCTGATTATCCTTTCTTAAATTATTCAGAAAAAAACAAAATATTCAATGCTTCTACTTGGATAATTAAAAATAACGAAAATGACTTTTTAAGAATGTTAATATTGCTAAAAAGAAGATTCTTAATAAAACAAAACATATTAGATTATTTAAAAGAAAACTCAGCTATAAATATTAAGGGTTTTACAAATTTCAGATTAACAGCATATAAAAAAATGCTCTCCGAGTTAATTCAAAAAGTTGTTGAAGATTATAAAGTCCAAGAAGAATATAAAGAATTTATTTCAATGTTAAAATACTTTGTAGATACTCAAAAAAACAGATGTAAAAAATTGCATGTTGTGTTTGAGGAAAATGGTAAATATACGCTATTAAACGAAAACAACTTTGATATAACAGATAAATGCTTTGAAGAATTTTTAGAGACAAAAGAGCAAAACAACTTAAATAATGAAGACGTTTTAATAAGTTCACTTATAACACTTGCACCCAAAAAACTTTTCTTACACTTTGAAAGTGAGAATTATAATAAAAAAATTGTTAACACAATTTCTCAAATATTTGAAGAAAAGGTGTATATCTCTTCAGAACCGTTATTAGAATTAGTAAGATAAATTAAAAAGAAATGTTCTCTGCATTTAACAGAGAACATTTCTTTTTAATTTACCTTTATAACGTCGACACAGGAGGAGTTTTACGGACAGAAATCACAGCGGTTCCCCGAGCATCGTATGATTTCTCATCAACTTCTGTCTCATAAGAAACAGAAGCCACCGGGTAATCTGTACCTCGGAAGTAATAACAACTTCCGACGTATGCCACCTTGCCAGCCCCCGCTGTTACAATCTGGTGCGTGTTACCCACACCATCTGCGAAGCCGCCAACCGTCTTCGCCCCGCTCTTTTCCCTAAAATGGGAGGCATTAGGGGAATCCCAATAATTTCCCTCTGCCGAGCTATCGTCGCAGACGTATTCCAGCGACCAATAGCCCTCGGCAATCCGGTACGCTTTAAAAAGCATCAACTCATAAACTGATGCTATAGCAGACTGCCATTCGTCCGTGCAGTAAAAATCATCTGCACGTCTACGCCATTCTGCCCAGCTCAAGCCAACAGCCACGTCCTGACCTGGGCTGTAACAAATACGCCCTCTCCTGTCAAGACTAGGCTCCAAGGTCGAAATCTTAAACTCGTAATCGACCTTTTCGAGTCCAAGTCTTACGAGTTCAAAGAACTCTGCTTGGGCAACTGTTGCAGGGTTATTCTTTGCTAGCCACTTGCTTATCTTCTCCCTCTCGGCTTCACCGATCGAGAAAAAATACTTGAGCTTGCCAGCATCATCAGCCGGCTCAACAAATTCATACTCGAGCTTGCCAAGAGCGTCAAGCACGACTATGTGTTTGGCCTCAACCTCAACCGAGATCGAGACCCCATTTTTCAAAGAAATCGTTATCTTATTCATACGTCTCCTCCTATTCTACGTCCCCAGCTTTTAGCTTTGCTGGAATATTACTCTAAGAAACATAATTATTTTACCACATTATTTGCACTTTTTCAAGATATATTTACATAATATCAGTGCCCCTGTTATGCAAACCCAGTACTCCCCTAATTAATTATCTGACTTCTATTTATTAACATTATTCAATACTTAAACATTTTTACAATTAACTCAATAGATGCAGCTTCTAAATAACTTAATGTATCATTTTTTACCAAAAAAGAAGGTTAGAAAAAACTTTTCAGATTTTCCAACCTTCCTTTTGACTAGAACCTGTTTTTAAGTTCTATAATAAATATTAACGAAAATCGGCTTTCTCAACTTAACATTCTTACAACTAGATAAGTCATCATCTGTAATAACTATGTGAGTTAAGAATGCACTATAGTTTTCGCTTAATTTTGCCCATCAAATTTAATTGCAGCCTGTGCAGCAGCAAGTCTTGCAATAGGAACTCTGTATGGTGAGCAAGATACATATGTTAATCCTACTCTGTGACAGAATTCTACCGAAGAAGGATCTCCACCGTGTTCGCCGCAAATCCCCAACTTAATGTCAGGTCTTGTAGCTCTACCTTTCTTAGCTGCCATTTCAACTAATTGACCAACACCAACTTGGTCAAGTCTAGCAAATGGATCTTGTTCGTAAATCTTTTTCTCGTAGTATGCACCTAAGAACTTACCTGCATCATCTCTTGAGAAGCCGAATGTCATCTGTGTTAAATCGTTTGTACCAAATGAGAAGAATTCAGCTTCTTTAGCAATTTCATCAGCTGTTAAAGCAGCTCTTGGAATTTCAATCATTGTACCAACTTTATATTTTAACTCAACACCTGCTTCTTTAATAACTTCATCGGCAGTCGTGCAAACAACATCTTTAACATATTTTAATTCCTTAACTTCTCCAACTAATGGGATCATAATTTCAGGAACAACATGGTAATCAGGATGAGCCTTGGTTACAGCAATTGCAGCCTTAATTACTGCTCTTGTCTGCATCTTAGCAATTTCAGGATATGTAACTGCAAGACGGCATCCACGATGACCCATCATTGGGTTAAATTCATGTAATCCTGCAATTATATTCTTGATTTCTTCAACTGTCTTTCCTTGTGTCTTTGCAAGAGCTTCAATATCCTTTTCCTCTGTAGGAACGAATTCATGTAGAGGTGGATCTAAGAAACGAATTGTAACAGGGTATCCTTGCATTGCTTCATACAACTTCTCAAAGTCGCCTTGTTGCATTGGTTCTAACTTAGCCAAAGCCTTTTCTCTTTGTTCAACTGTATCTGAGCAAATCATTTCACGAATGGCAGCAATCCTGTCGCCCT
Source organism: uncultured Eubacteriales bacterium (assembly GCA_964640345.1). Classification (GTDB taxonomy): domain Bacteria; phylum Bacillota; class Clostridia; order TANB77; family RGIG9151; genus RGIG9151. The sequence goes on along the minus strand of CAZXFU010000015.1, from coordinate 5,620 downwards.
CGAAGAACATATGCTCTGTACGACAAAGACCGATACCTTGTGCTCCTAATTCGTATGCCTTTTTAGCATCTCTTGGAGTATCTGCGTTTGTTCTTACTTGAAGTTTTCTATATTTATCTGCCCATTCCATAATTCTTCCGAATTCGCCTGTAATCTTAGCATCAACAGTAGGTATAATTCCTTCATAAATTTTACCTGTTGAACCATCAATAGAAATAGGTGAACCTTCAGTAAATGTTTTACCAGCTAATGTAAATTTCTTGTTTTCTTCATCCATAGCAATTTCTGTGCAACCAGATACACAGCATGTTCCCATACCACGAGCAACAACTGCTGCGTGAGATGTCATACCGCCACGAACTGTTAAGATACCTTGAGCAGCTTTCATACCTTCGATATCTTCAGGAGATGTTTCAAGTCTTACTAAAACAACTTTTTCGCCACGTGCTGCCCAAGCTTTAGCGTCTTCAGCAGTAAATACTACTTTACCGGCAGCAGCTCCTGGAGAAGCAGCAAGTGCCTTACCAATAGGTTCTGTTGTTTTTAATACATTAGCATCAAATTGAGGATGTAATAATGTATCTAAGTTACGAGGATCGATCATAGCTACAGCTTCTTTATCTGTAATCATTCCTTCGTCAACTAAGTCACAAGCAATCTTAAGAGCAGCAGCTGCTGTTCTCTTACCATTACGTGTTTGTAGCATATATAATTTCTTTTCTTGGATTGTAAATTCCATATCTTGCATATCTCTGTAATGTTTTTCCAAAGTTTCGCAAACTTTTACGAATTGATCATAAACTTCAGGCATAACATCTTTTAATTGGTCGATATGTTGTGGGGTTCTAACACCTGCAACAACGTCCTCACCTTGTGCATTAAGTAAGAATTCACCAAATAATTTCTTTTCACCAGTAGCCGGGTTTCTTGTAAATGCAACACCTGTACCACAATCATCGCCCATGTTACCGAAAGCCATCATCTGAACGTTAACAGCTGTGCCCCAAGAATAAGGAATATCATTGTCTCTTCTATAAACGTTAGCACGTGGATTATCCCAAGAACGGAATACTGCTTTGATAGCTCCCATTAATTGTTCCTTAGGATCATCCGGGAAGTCTTCGCCGATCTTACTCTTATATTCAGCCTTAAACTGATTAGCAAGTTCTTTTAAGTCCTCAGCAGTTAACTCAACGTCTTGCTTAACTCCTCTTTCTTCTTTCATTTTATCAATAAGTTGTTCGAAGTATTTCTTACCAACTTCCATAACAACGTCTGAATACATTTGAATAAATCTTCTATAGCAATCCCAAGCCCAACGAGGATTTCCTGATTTTGCTGCTAAAGTATTAACAACTTTTTCATTCAAACCTAAGTTTAAAATCGTATCCATCATACCAGGCATCGATGCTCTTGCACCAGAACGAACTGATACTAATAAAGGATTTTCAATATCTCCAAATTTCTTTCCTGTAATTTCTTCCATCTTTGTGATGTATTCCATAATTTGTGCTTGGATTTCATCATTAATTTTCTTACCATCTTCATAGTATTTTGTGCAAGCTTCTGTTGTAATTGTAAAACCTTGAGGAACAGGCAAACCGATTTTTGTCATTTCTGCAAGGTTGGCACCTTTACCACCAAGAAGGTTTCTCATTCCAGCGTTACCTTCGCTGAATAAGTATACATACTTTTCTGCCATTATTACTACCTCCTAAAATCTAATTTGTCAGAAAAATCTAACTACCTTTTTCTACAAGCATTATCATATACTAAAGTCACAAAAAAGTCTATAACTATTAATAAAAATTTATATAAAAATTATTATGATGAAGTGCTAAAAGAAATTGAGTAAAAGTCAGTTCTTTTCTAATCTTCCTTGTTTACATATTTTTAATTTACATTAAATAACTCAGTTGGATCTACCTTAAATTGTAACATTTTTGCAGTATCTCTTCCCGCATCTCCTCCTTTTCTTTGCATTGTAATCCTACCTATTTTCATACTACCTCTATTAGTTATTTCCACATTTCCTTCACTATAATGATTTATAGCTACATTTATAGGCTTTAACGTCCATATTGATTCAATTGCTGTTTTCTTAGCAACTAGTATCCATTCTGCTGCTAAAATTCCTCTACCTTTTACAATGTCTAGTATTATAAGTGCTTTATTATCTTCAAAAAATTTTACTAATTGATTTTGTTCATCTTCTGTAAATTCATCCATAAACATTCTTCTTGAATCTTTAGTATCTTTTCTATATGGCGGAAGCTCTCCTGTAAAATATTGTAATAACTCTACAATATTTTCCGGAATATCCCACATTTCCTTATAGTTCTTAATCCATCTTTTATCTATTTGATTAAATCCATTATCATTACTTACTAACTTGATTTGGAGATTTTGAGCTTCAATTATTTTTTTCAATTTTATAGTTACTTGAACTTGTACATCTGTTTTATATCCATGTATTACTTCTGCGTATACATATTCAACTTCTTTTAAATCATATCCCATTGTTTTAAGCCAAGATTTAGCCTCATCGTCATTTTCCCAATTGATAAGTTTATTAGCTATATCTTTTTCATTATTAAAACCATCTTTTGCTATTTTTGAACCACTTGAACTATCCATTATTTAGACTCCCCTCATCAATTATGCTTTTAACTATATATTGCAAAACATTAACAACTACACTATTTCCAAATTGCTTTTGAGCTTGATTAACAGATTCGTCTATTTGATAATATTCTGGAAATCCCATTAATCTTGCACATTCTCTTGGGTGTAGCTTTCTAACCTCGTTATTTATATAGTATAAGCCTGTTTTGGCTCCTGTTCCCCCACCTTCTGCTGACAAAGTAATTGCTTGTCCAAATGGAGCATATATTCTGTCTCCTTGTCCTCCTTTATTAACAGTGCCAACTCTTACTGGTTTATTATATACTTTAGACATTTTTATCTGATTATTATTTTCATTCATTTTATATGGTTTATCTATAATATATTTTCTTTCTTCTCCATTTGATATCAAAATATCATTAACGCAAACTTCTTGATTTGTAGATTTTGGAAATACATAATTATGATTATCTAAGTCTTTTCTAATACATACCATATAAATCCTTTCCCTTGCTTGGGGTACACCATAATTTGAAGCATTTAAGACCTGCCAATACATATTATATCCTATATTTTCAATGTTTTCTCTTATAACTTTAAAAGTATTTCCATTATCATGTTTTTCTAAATTTTTTACATTTTCCAATATTAATAATTCTGGTTGATGAAACTTAGCAATTCTAACTACTTCTCTGAACAAAGTACCCCGTGTATCTTCAAACCCTTTTTGTTTTCCGCTAATTGAAAATGCTTGACAAGGAAATCCTGCACAAAGAATATCGTGCTTAGGTATTTCATTTTCATCTACTTTTCTAATATCACTTAATGGATTTGCACCAAAATTTTTTTCATATACCTTACTAACATGATTATCAATATCCGAACTAAAAACACATTCTGCTCCATATGACTCTAAAGCGAGTCTAAAACCTCCTAGTCCGCAAAATAAATCTATAAATTTTTTATCTTTTAAGGCTTGTTTGTATTCTTTATTTAGATTAATCAAGTTTATCTCCTCCAGAAATATAAAAATCCATTTAAAGTATATCAAATTTCTATTTTTTTACAATAAAAAACAAGAATTTCAATATTTTATTAATAAAATATATTTATCCATCACTCGTGATTGTTGAAATTCAGAAGATAAGACTAGAGCAAAGATTGTTCAACAATTAGGCGAATTAGAGGAATTAAAAAATATGACGACCCTATTTCTCACTTTAAAAAATTATAGATGAAATGAGTAAAAAAGATAAAGTCAGAATACCTATTAATAAAAATTTATATAAAAATTATAGCGTCAAAATGTTGAAATATATATTAATTTGTAGACTTCAGCATATGTAAAGGTTAATGTGGGAAACCTATTGGTGTGTGTTAATTCTTACATCAAGTATATAAAATTAACTCATGCGTATTTGAGAGGAGTATATATATGAATAACGAACTTATGGGAAGAAAAATACGAATGGCAAGAGAAGAAAAGGGCATAACTCAAGAAGAACTGGCAGAAAAAATGGATTTGTCTGTAAGCTTTTTATGCCAAGTTGAGTGTGGTAAGAAAAAATTTAACCTAAAAAGAATTGTAGAAGTCAGCAATATTTTAGAAAAACCGATTAATTACTTCATAGAGGGCTATGAAATAAAAAACAACTGTACGATAAATGAAATTGTAACAGTTTTTTCAAAAATGAGTAACTCAAAGCAAAAGCTTTCTCTCCAAATCATTAAACTACTTTATGACGTCGGCAAAATTGAATAATCCAAGAATGCAAGCTATAACGTTCACAAAAAAATAACGAATGAGTCATATTGTTTAATACTTAAGATTCACGATGCAAAACCCTGCACTTGTAGAATGCTTTCCAGCTATTAAGCAATTCTCCCATTCGTTATTTTATACTACTCTTTTAAATCAATATTTCTTAGTGCCGGCTTCTTCCTTGCCGAAATTAGCAACAGTCATCGCATACCTCTTTAACTTATCATATGCCATAGCATTGATTGTTCCTTTTGGATATGTACCGTCTTTTCTTCTTTTTCCAGCAGGAATACCAGTTAAGATTTCAATTCCTTCATCAATCGTCTTTACAGGCCAAATATGGAACTTGCCCTCTTTTACTGCTTCAATAACTTCATCTTTCAAATGAAGATTTTTAACATTTTGAAGAGGAATAATTACACCTTGTTCTCCTGTTAATTTTCTTGCCTTGCAAACATCGAAAAATCCTTCTATTTTATGAGTTGCACCACCGATTGGCTGAATCTCACCCTTTTGGTTAACAGAACCAGTAACCGCAATTCCCTGGTTAATAGGTGCGTCGGATAGACTTGATAAAATTGCATATATTTCTGTGCTTGATGCACTATCTCCATCAACGCCTCCATATAACTGTTCAAAGCAAAGACTTGCTGTTAAAGCCAACGGTAAATCCTGAGCATACTTTTCTCCGATATATGCACTTAAGATAAGTACACCCTTCGTATGAGATGTGCCACTCATATCTGCTTCACGCTCTATATTTACAATTCCGGTTTTTCCAATAAAAGTATTAGCAGTAATTTTAGATGGTTTACCAAACATACAATCTCCCAAATCAAGAACTGATAATCCGTTTATCTGTCCAACTGCTTTTCCTGTAGTATCCACCATAATTGTATTATCCAAAATCATTTCCTGCATTCTCTTGTCATAGTTATTTACACGATTTAACTTCTCAACCATCGCTTTTTTTACATGACACGCAGAAACTGTAGTAGCCTTTTCAGTAGCTGCCCACATAGCTGATTCAGTTAATATTTGAATTAAATCAGTAAATTTTGTAGAAAGCTTTTTCTGGTCGTCTGCAATCTGTGAAGCATACTCACAAACAGCAGCAACACCGCTAGGATCAAACGGCAAAGTCTTATCTTTTTCACAAAAAGCACTAACAAAACCGGCAATTTTCTTCAAATTTGATGTATTATTATCCATCTCCTCCTCAAATTCAACTTT
>CAZXFU010000014.1:18079-22464 GCA_964640345.1 uncultured Eubacteriales bacterium | reverse complement strand
ATGCCAGTCCTCCATATACACCAAGAGGATGCTGTGCTCAAGCATGGAGTGTAGGAGAAATATTAAGAGCGATAACAGAAAAATAGAAAAAAAGCCCTCTCAGGGCTGGATTGCGTGAGAGGGTTTTGAACGGTATGGAAGGGAGTTTTGGCATGATGCGCATCAGCAAAAAGGCCAATTGACCAAAATCCTATTTCCATTTTTACCGTAGCCGACCTAAGTCGGCATAATACATCGTTTATCCATATTGAATCTCCTTTTTTATACGTTAAAGAATAAAATATTAGATGAAGGTGTATAGACAAATGCGAAATTTCGACGTTGGGCTGTTTGAAGCCCTGAATACATTTGTCACACCAGCCGGCCTAAGCCGGCACCGTACATCGTTTCAGCACAGTAGACATCATCATTACTTTCTCCTTTCTACACGTTTAATAGTACGTGTGTAATCCCTTCTTTTCAGAAGCAGAGAAACAAAATTCTCACATCTATATTAACATAATAACTTTGCAAAGTCAAGTGCAATTTGATTTTTTAAAATTTTTGATTTAATATTATAAGTAATGGATTATTAAAATGAAACATTACAAACGGAAGTGAATACATATGATAATATTTGGAATTGACCCGGGCTTTGCGACTACCGGGTATGGAGTAATAGAAAAAATAGGAAATAAGTATAAAGTTTTAGACTACGGTGCTATCACAACTAAGCCGGGTATTGACTTTTCAGCTAGGTTAGATATAATGTACAGGGAGATTAATGAAAAATTTGAAGAGTTTTCTCCTGATTATATTGCGATGGAAGAGTTATTTTTTTGCAAGAATATTACTACAGGAATTAATGTTGCACATGGAAGAGGCGTGTTATTGTTGGCTATTAATCATCTTGGAAAGCCATTTTTTGAATATACGCCGCTTCAGGTAAAGCAAGCTATTACCGGATACGGAAAGGCAGATAAAAGGCAGATGCAAAAGATGGTTCAGGTTTTGCTTAACTTAGAAACAATGCCAAAACCGGACGATGCAGCCGATGCACTAGCAATAGCTTTATGTTGTGGAAATAGCGAGAGACTTTAAGGAGGTTTATTAATGGGTAGATTATTTGGAACAGACGGTGTTAGAGGAATTGCTAATAAAGAGCTTACAGCAGATTTAGCTTATAAAATCGGAAGAGCCGGTGCGTATGTTTTAGCAGGCGAGTTACATCATAAACCTGTTATTGTAATTGGAAAAGACACAAGATTATCCGGCGATATGTTAGAGTCGGCACTAATTGCGGGAATATGTTCGGTTGGAGCAGATGTTGTTAGAGCTGGAGTTATTCCTACTCCGGGGGTTGCATATCTTACAAGATTATATAATTGCGATGCGGGTGTTGTCATTTCTGCATCTCATAATTCTTTTGAGTTTAACGGTATAAAATTCTTTAACAGTAAAGGCTATAAATTGTCTGATGCTATTGAAGAAGAAATAGAGGCAATAATTTTTGGCGAAGCAGAAGAGCCTGAAAACGTTACTCATGAAAAAATCGGCAGATGCATTGAAAAGGGCAATTGTGTAGAGGATTATTCGGCGTATTTGATTACTTTGGGAAATAGGATGAAAGACATAAAAATTGCACTTGACTGTGCAAACGGTGCTTCATATAAAATTGCTCAAACGGTTTTTGCAGAGCTGGGAGCAGAGGTTTTGGCTATCGGGAATACTCCCGATGGTGTTAATATAAATAAAGATTGCGGTTCTACGCATATCGAAGCGTTAAAGAGCTTTGTTAAGGAGAAAAATGCGGATATCGGTTTTGCTTTTGACGGCGATGCAGATAGATTGCTTGCTGTTGATGAAAACGGCGAGTTACTTGATGGCGATAAGATATTAATGATTTGTGGAATTCATCTAAAAAATGAAGGGAAACTTAAAAATAATGCAATTGTTGGAACTATTATGAGTAACCTTGGTTTTGACCTTGCAGGTCGTCAAAACGGTATAAATATTGTTAGAACAAAGGTTGGAGACAGATATGTTCTTGAAGAGATGCTGGATAAAGGATATATTCTTGGCGGAGAACAATCCGGCCATGTTATTTTCTTAGAGCATAATTCTACAGGCGACGGAATTGTTACGGCTATAAGTCTCTTAAATGTAATGATGGCTACAAAAAAGAAATTATCCGAACTTTCTAAATGTATGAAGTCTTATCCACAGGTTGTTGTAAATGCTAAAGTTACAAATGATAGAAAGGCTACATATAAAGATGATCCTGTAATTTCTGGTGCAATTTCTGAATTAGAAAAAGTTTTTGAAGGAAATGGAAGAGTTGTAATAAGGCCATCTGGAACAGAGCCTTTAATCAGGGTTATGATTGAAGGAGACGATCAGGTATTTATCGATAAAAAAGCACGTGAGATTGCAAAACTAATTGAAGGATAATTTAATATATTGAAAGGGGTGATGCTATGATTGTGTTGCCTTTTTAGCGCCGGGACCTGAAAATATGGTTGACGAGGTGAAGGTTTATCGAAATATTCGGCGGATAGCCTTCCGGCTTAGCTTTTAAGTCGTAAGTGTTTTTACAAAGCACTCCGGAAACGGGGAGACAAAAGAAAACATAATTAATTTTGAATTTTTTGTTTGAATATATATGTTTTAATAGTTTTTTTGGAGTACATAGGTACTCTTGTTTGTGTAATGTTTTTTTACGAGAGGAGAATATAATATGTGTGGTATAGTTGGATATATAGGTAAAAAAGAAGCTGCTCCGATTTTAATTAACGGGCTTAGCAAGCTAGAATATAGAGGATATGACTCAGCGGGAATAGCGGTTATATCAGACGGAATGCTGGATGTAATAAAGACAAAGGGAAGAATCGCGGATTTGGAAGCTAAAGTTAAAGAAAAAGTTCCGACAGGCACGGTAGGAATTGGTCATACAAGGTGGGCAACACACGGTGCACCGTCAGACATCAATTCTCATCCGCATGTTAGTGCTTCGGGAGATATTGCTGTTGTACATAATGGAATAATTGAAAACTATTTAGGCTTAAAGAAGATGCTTATTGAAAAAGGTTATAAGTTCGTATCTGAAACAGATACAGAAGTTTTGGCACATCTAGCCCAGATGCACTATAACGGTAATTTGGTAGATACGTTAATTAAGGTCATAAAGGATATTAGAGGCTCTTTTGCAATTGGTCTTATTGATAAGAATAATCCGGATGAAATTGTGGCTGTAAGAAAAGATAGTCCGCTTATTGTTGGACTTGGCGAAGGCGAGAATTTTATCGCGTCGGATATTCCTGCAATTTTAGAATATACAAGAAAAATTTATTTATTAAACGATTTAGAAGTCGTTCATTTAACAAGAGATAAAGTTGAATTATGTGATTTGGATAAGAAGTTAATTACGAAAAATGTATTTAATGTTGAATGGAATGTTGCAGCCGCTGAAAAGAGCGGATATGAGCATTTTATGATGAAAGAAATTGCCGAGCAGCCTAAAGTTGTTCATGATACGCTTACTCCAAGGATTAAAGACGGTGTAATTGAGTTTGATACGGTAAAAATTACAGCCGAAGAATTAAAAAATATAAGCCGCGTATTTATTGTAGCTTGTGGTACTGCATATCATGCAGGTATGGTGGGAAAATATCTTATTGAAAAACTTGCGAGAATTCCTGTTGAAGTAGATATTGCTTCAGAGTTTAGATACAGAGATCCTATTATAGATAATAAGACATTAGTTATTGTGGTAAGTCAGTCAGGTGAAACGGCAGATACTTTGGCGGCAGTAAGAGAGGCAAAGGAAAATGGTGCAAGGGTTCTGGCTATTGTTAATGTTGTAGGAAGCTCTATTGCAAGAGAAGCAGATGACGTTATTTATACTTGGGCAGGTCCTGAGATTGCGGTTGCTTCTACCAAGGGATATACTACGCAGTTATCCGCAATGTATATGATAGCAATTAAGTTTGGTGTACTTAACGGTCATATTACAGTTAATGAGGAAAAAGAGCTTGTTAAAGAGTTACTTACAATCCCTGAAAAGATGGATGTTTTAATGGGGAAATTAGACTCTGTTAAAGATATGGCTAAAAAATGTCATTGCGAAAGGGATGTTTTTTATTTAGGTAGAGGACTGGATTATTTGGTTGCGATGGAAGGTTCACTAAAGCTTAAAGAAATTTCATATATTCATTCGGAGGCATATGCAGCCGGAGAATTAAAGCACGGAACAATTGCATTAATCGAAGAAGGAACTGTTGTGTTTGCAATAGCTACACAAGAAGCTTTATTTGAAAAGATGTTAAGCAATATTAAAGAAGTAAAAGCACGTGGTGCAAAGGTAATTGCACTGGCACAAGAGGGAAATACTCAAATAGAAGAAGTGG
>CAZXFU010000014.1:0-18069 GCA_964640345.1 uncultured Eubacteriales bacterium | reverse complement strand
TAGATGAGGTATTTTATTTACCAAAAATTGATGATAAGTTTGCTTCAATTTTGTCTGTAGTTCCACTACAAGTTTTTGCATATTATTGTGCTGTAAATAAAGGCTGTGATGTAGATAAGCCTAGAAATCTTGCTAAGTCTGTTACTGTAGAGTAAAGAAGTAGGATAATGTTAAGTAGAATGTGTAAAATGACATGGCATAGATAAAGAATTTGCACAAATTTAACATAAAGTGTTGAAAAATAATTTTTCTGTGATATAACATTACACGTGATGTTTGTAAGTGATTTTTGCCTAATTTGGCAAAAAGGAGTAGTCTTCTGAGCTTATTTGAAAGGAGAAAGAGTATGTCTAATTTCAAGCGGGAACTAAGATTTTTGGTTACTCAGGCTTGTAACTATGAATGTGTGTTTTGCCACAAGGAGGGGCAGCAAATTGCGAAGAAAGATTTGCTGTTAGCAGAAGATTATAGGTATCTGTTCAGCATAGTCAAAGAAAATTTTGGCTGGAACACAACTACTTTAACAGGTGGTGAACCATTAGTTCGCTGTGACATAGAGGATATTATTGCAGAGTTATATAAAGAGGGGGCGGATATTACAATAACTACTAATGGATTTTTGTTGCAAGAAAGACTTTATGTAGGAAACTATATAAGGAAGATAAATCTTTCTATGCATACAATGAAGCCTAATGTTTACGAAAATATTGTACAAAGAAAGAATTCGTTTCATAAAGTGGTTTATGGGATAAAACGGTTTAGACAATTATACCCAGATGTGTCTATTTGTTTGAATTTAACTCTAGTGAGAGGAGTTAATTCGGATGAATCTGATATATTGGATATTTTGAAATTTGCTGAGTCAATAGATGCTGATGTTAAGTTTATTGAATTATTTCCGCCTAATGCTGATGACGTTGTCCCTTCAGGTGAGATTGAAAAGATTTTGATTAGGAATGGATTCAGTAGTTTAACATCAAATACTAGGAAGTCGAACTACACTCGTAATAATATAACTGCTAGCATAACAAAAATCTTTTGTGCTGCGGCATTGCAATCTGATGACCCTGGAATGTTCTGCAAGCAAAACAATGATTTGTTTGTTTTACCTGATGGTAAGATTAAACCATGTAGATTTAATATGCGTGAAGTAGATTTGCTTACTGCAGTTAAGCTAAAAAATGATTATGAGGTAATTAGACTTATAATGGAGTCAATAGAAGTCATGGATGAGCACTGCAGCGATTATTTGAAAAAGATTAGGATGTAAAAGTGGAGGAGATTTTATGGAAAGACATTTTTGTGTGACAAATTATGTATTGGATGTGAAATGTGGAGAATTTCTGCTAATTAAGCACAAAAAACTAGGAAAATGGTTGCCGCCTGGCGGACATTTAGAGGTAAATGAGACTCCTGAGGGAGCTGCCATTAGGGAAACCTTTGAAGAAACAGGTATAAGGGTGAAAGTTATTGGTGAACCATATCCCACAGCCAATGATTTAATAGTACCATTTGCAATTCAGTTGAATGAAATAAAGCCTGGACATGAACATATGGATTTTATTTACGCGTCACAGGCTTCAAAAGAAGAGGCACGACTTGTGCAGAATGTTGAAGAAACAGATGGAATTAGATGGTTTACTATTTCAGAGATTTTGGCTGAAAATTTTGAAACATTCGATAAAACTAAAAATTGGTGTAAAAAGTTTTATCAAATGTTTTTGAAGTAGTTGGAAAAAAGAATGAGGAGAGTGAGAAAACTCCTCATTCTTTTTTATTTTGTGAGAGTGTGCGAACAAAGTATTATAGTGAGTCAAGTAGACTCAGAACGGATTGATAATGTTGCCTTGCTTGTGCAATCATTGCCATTGCGACTTTTGCAAGCATTGCAGATTTTGTATAATTTATAATTTCTTCTGCCATGTCTGCGTCTCTTATTCGTGATTCCGCAGCAGTTAGGTTTTCCTCGGTAGTTTCTAAGTTATTCATGGTATATTCCAAACGATTTTGGGTTGCTCCCATGTAATTTCTTTGCATCGTAACTTTTTCAAGTGCATAATCAATATTTTTTAAAGTTTGGTTTGACGATTCACGATCAGATATATCAATTGAAAATCTACCGCTCGTCGTACTAAGGCCGGTTGAGGACATATCTTCTATTGAAACAGAAATTCTGTCACATTCTTCACTACTTGCTCCAATTTGAAAAACAGCAGAGTTTTCACCGCTTAGGGAACCATCTAATAGATGCTTAGTGTTAAAAGTTGTTGTTTTTGCAATTCTGTCAATTTCGTCTCTTAGTGATGCAAGTTCTACGGCTATGGACGTTTTTTGTGATTCATCTAAGACACCACTGTTTTGCGCTTTTATCGTTAATTCTCTCATACGGTGTAATATGTCAGTTGTCTGCTGGAGAGCTCCTTCACCTGTTTGCAAAAAGGATATTGCATCTTGAACATTATTTTGAGCTTGCTTTAATCCACGTATTTGCGAACGCATTTTTTCGCTTATTGCAAGTCCTGACGGATCATCTGCGGCACTGTTTATTCTAAGACCTGTAGATAGCCGTTTCATTGCTTTTTCCATAGCGGATTGATTTTGCTTTAATGCAGATAGTGCCGAAGCAAACATACTTGTAGAGTTTAATCTCATAAGAGTTACCTCCTCCTTGAAGTTTTTCTCGCATCCATGCAAGTTGTTACCTTATTATGTATATCGTCATTTAATTATGCTTACTTTAACACATTTATTGAAAGTAATGGAAAATTATTCTTGACAATAAAAAAAATTACTTCTATAATGTTTGTTAGCATACTAATTATTTTTCAAAGAAAGGAGGAGAGCATGGACAGAAGAGATACTGTTGGCTATGAAATTAGAACATTTAACAATCTTTTTAGAAGATACATCGATAGGTCTCAGACTAAAAGGTATGTAGATAAAATTACAGGAATGCACAGTTGGATAATGGGATATTTAAAAGACAATGTTGGTAGAGATGTTTTCCAAAAGGACATTGAGGAAGAGTTTGAAATAAAGGGCTCTACAGTTACTAAAATTTTACAGTCAATGGAGGCAAATGGTTTTATAACCCGTGAATCTATAAAGCAAGATGCCAGAGTTAAAAAGATAATATTGACTCCTAAGGCAATTTCATTGACTAAGAGAATTGAACAAGATATTGAAGATTGTGAAAAGAAGATAACATATAATATATCTAAAGAAGAAATGGACAAATTTTTTAGCACAATAAATAAATTAAAAAAGAATATAGAATTGGAGGTAAAGAATGATTAGGAAGTTAGCAAGTTGTGTAAGGCAGTATAAGAAACCTGCAATACTTACACCTATTTTTGTGAGTTTAGAAGTTGTTTTAGAGGTTATAATTCCTTTTTTGATGGCAAGTCTTATTGATAAAGGAATTGAAGCCGGGAATATGAGTGAAATAGTAAGAATTGGCGGAATATTGGTAGTTATGGCGTTTTTATCGCTACTTTTCGGTGCTCTTGCCGGAAGGTTTGCAGCTAAGGCATCAACTGGATTTGCTGCTAATTTGAGACATGATATGTACTATAATATTCAGAATTTTTCGTTTTTTAATATAGATAAATTCTCTACATCTAGTATTATTACACGTCTTACCACAGATGTTACTAATGTTCAGATGGCTTTTCAGATGATTACCCGTATTGCTGTAAGATGTCCGCTTATGTTTATTTTTTCAATGATTATGGCGTTTTACATAAATGCAAAGGTTTCGTTAGTATTTTTAGTGGCAGTTCCGGTTCTCGGAATCGGTCTTGCAGTAATCATATTAAATGCTCATCCTATTTTCGAGCGTGTTTTTAAGACATATGATAAATTAAATACTGTAGTTCAAGAAAATTTACATGGTATAAGAGTGGTAAAATCTTATGTAAGAGAGGATTTTGAAAAGAATAAGTTTAATACAGTTTCGGGAGAAATTTACAAAGATTTCGTAAAGGCTGAGAGATTGGTTGCGTTAAACTCACCTTTGATGCAGTTTGTTGTTTATAGTTGTATGCTTCTTGTTTCATGGTTCTCAGCAAAGCTTATTGTTGTTGGAGAGCTTACAACCGGTAATCTTATGAGTTTAATTACATACATTATGCAGATTCTTACAAGCCTTATGATGCTTTCAATGGTTTTAGTTATGATTGTTATATCAAGGGCATCTGCTGAGAGAGTTGTTGAAATATTAGATGAAAAATCGGATATTGTTGATACTGAAAATCCTGTTTACGAAGTTAAAGACGGTTCTGTGAAGTTTGAAAATGTTAGTTTTAGTTATACAAAAGATAAGAAGAAACTTTGTTTATCTAAGGTTAAATTAGACATTAAATCCGGTGAAACAGTCGGAATACTTGGCGGAACGGGTTCATCAAAAACTACTTTGGTTCAGCTTATTCCAAGGCTTTATGATGCAACATGCGGTAAAGTTTTGGTTGGCGGTATCGATGTTAAAAAATATGATATTGAGACTTTGCGTAATGAAGTTGCGATGGTTTTACAAAAGAATGTCTTGTTTTCGGGTACAATTCGTGACAATTTAAAATGGGGAAATGAGGATGCTACTGACGAGGAGATAATTCACGCTTGCAAGTTAGCACAAGCATCTGATTTTATAGAAAGTTTTCCGGATAAGTACGATACGCATATAGAACAAGGCGGCACAAACGTTTCAGGTGGTCAAAAGCAGAGATTATGTATTGCAAGAGCGTTACTTAAAAAGCCAAAGATACTGATTTTAGATGATTCTACAAGTGCGGTAGATACTAAGACGGATGCTCTTATTCGTAAGGCTTTTGCCGAAGAGATACCCGATACTACTAAATTCATTATTGCTCAGAGGATAAGTTCCATAATGGATGCGGATAAGATTGTTATATTAGATGAAGGAAGAGTTGTTGCGGTCGGTACTCATGACGAGTTGTTAAAGAGTTGCCAAATTTATCGTGAAGTTTATAATTCTCAAACAAAGGGAGGTGTTGTAAATGAAACCAATGCGAAGAGGTAGAGGACCTGTTGGGTTTGAAGGAATAAAAACCGTTAACAAGGACACTGTTAAGAGATTGCTTTCATATGTAACCGGAAGTTACAAGGTACTTTTTGGGATAGTATTATTATGTATTTTAATAAGCTCTGTTGCGGGAGTTGCCGGTTCACTTTTTTTACAAACATTAATAGACGATTATATTACACCTTTGGCATCGACAAAAAATCCTGAGTTTTCAGGTTTATTAAAGGTTATAACTTTTATGGCTGGGATATATGTTATAGGTGTATTTGCTACATTTGTGCAGATGCAGTTAATGGCAGTTATTACGCAAAAGATTCAAAAGAAGATAAGAGACGATATGTTTTCACATATGCAGACTTTACCAATCAAATACTTTGATACTCATACTCATGGCGATATTATGAGTATTTACACAAATGATACAGATACTTTAAGACAGATGATATCACAGAGTATTCCTCAGGTTTTTTCATCACTTATTACGATAATTACTGTGCTTTCGGCGATGCTTTATTTAAGTCCATGGCTTACACTTATGGTTATTTGTGTCGCACTCTTGATGCTTGCAGTTACTAAAAAAATAGGTGGAAAGTCTGCTAAGTATTTTATAAAGCAACAAGAAGCCTTGGGTAGTCTTAACGGATATATTGAAGAGCTTATAAACGGTCAGAAAGTTGTTAAAGTTTTTTGTCATGAAGATGAAACTAAGGCTGAGTTTGACAGAAGAAATGAAGAACTGCGTGATAATTCAGACAGAGCTAATAAATATGCAAATATCTTGATGCCTATAATGAGTAACATCGGCAATCTTCAATATGTTTTGATTGCAATAGTCGGTGGAGCACTTGCCATAAACGGCGTTAATTCGCTTACACTTGGTGCGATTGCTTCGTTTTTGAATTTGAGTAAAAGCTTTACTATGCCAATAAGTCAAGTGGCACAGCAAATTAACTCAATTGCCATGGCGTTTGCAGGAGCAGAAAGAATTTTTGGGCTTATAGATGAAGAATCCGAAACAGATAATGGATATGTTACATTAGTTAATGCAAAGTACAAAAATGGTGAGTTGGTTGAATCCAAGAAACGTACAGGCATATGGGCGTGGAAGCATCCTCATGAAGACGGAACAATTACATATGTTGAATTAAAGGGCGATGTAAGATTTTTTGATGTTGATTTTGGATATGAAGAGAATAAGCTTGTTCTACATGATATTGATTTGTATGCAAAACCCGGTCAAAAAGTTGCATTTGTTGGAGCAACCGGTGCAGGAAAGACTACGATCACAAATTTAATCAACCGCTTTTATGACATTGCAGATGGTAAGATAAGGTATGACAATATTAATATTAATAAGATTAAAAAGAGTGATTTAAGACATTCGCTTGGTATTGTTTTACAAGATACGCATCTGTTTACCGGTACAATTATGGAGAATATTCGCTATGGAAAGCTTGATGCAAGTAATGCAGACGTTATTAAGGCTGCAAAGCTTGCAAATGCGGATGGATTTATAAATAGGCTCCCTAACGGATATAACACTATTATAACCGGGGATGGAGGTAATCTTTCTCAAGGTCAAAGACAACTTCTTGCTATTGCAAGAGCAGCTGTAGCAGATCCACCGGTTATGATAATGGATGAAGCTACTTCAAGCATTGATACGCGTACAGAGGCTATTGTCCAAAAAGGTATGGATGCATTGATGAATGGCAGAACTGTTTTTGTTATTGCACATAGATTGTCTACAGTTCAGAATTCTAATGTTATTATGGTTTTAGAAAATGGCAGAATTATTGAACGTGGCGATCATGATGATTTAATTGCAGAAAGAGGAAAATATTATCAACTGTATACAGGTGCATTTGAGCTTGAATAATGTTTCTGTTTTGCGATAATATATTCTCAAAAACATATTTAATTGGAGGCTTTTATGGAAAATACAACATATCCTTGGCAACAAAAAGATACACCGAAAAGAGATGGATACAGGCTTGCGTTAGTGATTCTCGGTGCGATAATTGTCGGACTTAATTTAAATAGCTTTGTACACTTTGGTGGACTTATTCCTGGTGGTTTTACAGGACTTGCAATTTTAATTCAAAAGTTGGTTGTTACGTTTTTTAATATTGAAATTCCATATAGTTTTATTAACATTCCGCTTAACTTGACGTTGGCTATTATTTGCTTTAAGTACATAGGGAAGAGATTTGCGATCCTGTCTATTGCGAGTATTGTTATAAGCGGGCTTGTGGTTGATTTGCTACCTTATTATGAGATTACATATGATCCGCTTCTTACGAGTATTTTTGGCGGAATAATAAACGGGTTTGCGATTTCTTTAACTTTACGTGCTGATGCAACTACCGGTGGTACAGATTTTATATCTGCATTATCTTCTAAGAAATATGGAGTGGATGCGTTTAATTATATTTTAGCAGGGAATGCTTGTATGTTGGTTGTTGCTGGAATTATTTATGGCTGGGAAGCGGCACTTTATTCAATAATTTATCAATTTGTTACTACGCAGATGTTACATTTGATGTATAAGAGATACCAAAAGCATACGTTGTTTATTATTACAGAAAAGCCTCAGGAAGTTTATGAAGAAATAAGAAATACAACTAATCATGGTGCCACTTTATTTAAAGGAATTGGTTTTTATAAGAATGAAGAGAGAAATTTGGTATACTCGGTTATTGCAAGCGATGAGCTACATTTAGTTATCCGT
This sequence comes from uncultured Eubacteriales bacterium, assembly GCA_964640345.1. Classification (GTDB taxonomy): domain Bacteria; phylum Bacillota; class Clostridia; order TANB77; family RGIG9151; genus RGIG9151. Next base: position 10,297 of record CAZXFU010000014.1, on the reverse strand, counting down.
AATGTAAAGAAGGCGGATAACAACGCTTTTATTGATGTTATACATTCAGATAGAGTAGATGGGTGGTTTTTCCAGAGACCAACTACATAATTTGCCAAAGCGTTTTATGTACAAGTGTCAAGATTACATAATGTATTGCAAATTAAAAAATAATATGATACAATGATACTATCAGAGTGGTATTGTGAAGTTTGCCATTTTTTTGGCAAACAGATGTAGGAAGGTGCTGCTTCCACCACTTTTACATAATAAGTAGAGAGTGCGAAGATGTGTTCATGAATTGAATAATTTCAAGGAGGAAAAAGAAATGGCTGAAAGCGGGTATACGCCACGTCGTGGCAGGAGAAGAGAGACTGCAAAGAGGGAGAATAAGGTCCCCGTTGCAGTACGCGTGGTTATTGTATTGCTGGTAATAAGCTTTTTGGCGTATATGGTGTGGTGCGTTTGTACCCACATCATATGGGCGAAATGCCCTAGATGCGGACTCGAAGAGACCGAGTGTTGCGGTCTGTCGGCGTATCATGAGGAGGTAGAGAGTAGCCTCCGAACCAGGATAATAGAGCTCGAGGAGGAAAAAACCCTTCTTGGAGACAAGATTCTTGCCTTGGAGGCGTTGCTTGATGAACTTAGCAATCAACAGCCTCAAGAAGGGGAATGCTTGTGTTGCTGTGATTCGGGATGCTGCTCCCTGTATTGCCTTACTTCGGGATGCTCATGTTCCGAAGAGCAGCCTGCTACAAAGCCGACGGCTACAGTGGCACCGACTGCAGTGCCTACAGTAAAGCCTGCAAAACCGACGGCTACAGTGGCACCGACTGCAGTGCCTACAGTAAAGCCTGCAAAGCCGACGGCTACAGTGGCACCGACTGCAGTGCCTACAGTAAAGCCTGCAAAACCGACGGCTACAGTGGCACCGACTGCAGTGCCTACAGCGACACCCAAGTCGACGATGTTAGCCGAGGGCAGTGGGTCAGCAAAAGGAGAGATTGTGGCACCCAAGCCGACGATGTGTCCGCATAAGGACACTAAGGTAAAAACGGAAAGTAACTCTACAAAAGTTGGAACGGCGGATGGCTGTTACAGGTATGAAATCATCACAGTCGTGATTTGCAAAGACTGTGGTGATGAAATTAACCGCCAAGAAGATGTCAGCACCACTGAACATGACTTCACTGATGGGGTCTGTTCAATATGTGGCTATAAAAAGCTAGCCGAAGGCGGCGATAAAGCTGACGGAACGATTGATGGTCAGAAGCCATCGACGGAAGAAAGTGTCGAGGTCAATGACACCGGCACTTCGAATGAACTAAGTAAAGGTCAGGGGTCCGCGAGTGGTACAATCGAGGACTATAATGAGGAGGAGTACAACGCAGATGACGTTGGAACTCCCACGTAGGATTTAAGCACCGGCAGCACCCGGTGCTTTTTTCATTTAATAGGAAATTCCTCTAAAAAAGCGAGTGAAACGAGCAATAAAACGAATAAAATTCAAATTTATTTTTATATAATCAGTGTAATTTTAATATGTCAACCAAAAACCCTTCCATTTTTATGAAATATGTGGTAAAATAAAAAAGTAGAAAAGTTGAACTCATTTGAAAAGTCAGCATATTATATGATGTATGCTTAAAAATACGTGAGAGGAGAGGTTTAATTTGACTAATTTACTAATGGAGAACAATAAGGTTATGTTACTTGGTAAAGTCGCTAAGGAACCTACGTTGAGCCATGAAGTGTATGGAGAAAAGTTTTATCAGTTTAGTTTGGAAGTAAAAAGACTTAGTGGGAGTTTAGACGTAATACCAGTTGTGTTCTCGGAGAGACTTTTGGTGTTGGATAGTTTGAAGTGTGGTACAATTGTAAAATTAAATGGTCAGTTCCGCTCATATAACAGCCCAGAAGCCGGAAAAAGCAAGTTGGTACTTATGGTTTTTGCAAGGGAAATAATACTTACCGAGGCTTCAGAAGAAGAGGATCAAAATGAAATTTTTTTAGAAGGGTTTGTTTGCAAGAAACCAAATTACCGTCAGACACCTTTTGGCAGGGAAATAGGCGATTTGCTTGTTGCCGTAAATCGTGCATATAATAAATCGGATTATATTCCTTGTATTGCATGGGGCAGAAATGCAAAATATTGTGAGAGTTTTGCTGTTGGCGAGAAAATAAAGGTGTACGGAAGAGTGCAAAGCCGTGAATATGAGAAGAAGAATGAGGATGGAACGGTTAGTAAGAAAGTTGCTTATGAGATATCTGTTTCAAAGTTAGAAAAGGTTTCTAAAGAAGAATCTAAAGTTCCGGAAGATGTATAGAGAATAATGATTATTTGAAAATGAAGGAGTTTTTATAGCCCCTTCATTTTTATTTGGAAAATGACGAAGAAATAAATTAGAGGTGAAGACTATGAAAAATAAATTAAAGGCTTTATTAATTACATTTGCTTTTTCTGTGCTTTTAGGGAGTTTGCTGACGGTTACAGTGGAATATACTATGCGTTTAAATACGGAAAAAAGTATAAAGTTAGTGGAAATGCAAAAGGAGAAACAAGATGATATACAGGAATCTCTTAATGCTGAAGAAATATATCAAAGAGAGATGTTACTTAAAACCGTAGAAGATTACGAAACTGTTGGCGATTATTATAACGGCTTGGCATTAGTTAAGAAAGACAATAAATATGGATATGTTGACAGGAACGGCGAAGAGATTATTCCTGTTCAATATGATACGGCAAACGATTTTATTAAGAAATATGCCAAGGTTGAGAAAGACGAAAAATGGGGATATATTGATGTAAATGGAAACATTATAATTCCAATAGAGTATGAGTACTGTGGCGATGTGTCATATGGTGTGGTTGCAGTCGGAAATGAAGGGAAGTATGGTTTTATTTCTATTGAGGGAAATCCGATTTGTGATTTGATTTACGATAAGGTGGAGGCTTTTGATTCTCAAGGGTTAGCAAAGGTTGTAATTGACCAAAAGTATGGATATATAGATAAAAACGGAAATGTTAAAGTAGATATTGTTACGCCGTATATTGAGGAGAATAGAGACTTTACAGGAGAATGGAAGCAAACCGATGTTCATTCACAAAAAGCATCGCTTATAGTTATATCTAACCAAACAGCTACTTCATTTGATTTCGAAATTTCTGCAAAGTATTTTTCAAAGAAAGGAACTGTTTCAGGTAGTGCAAGCATTGTAAAGCCGAATGTGGCAGAGTATTACTATAGAAAAGGACAAACTACAGATAAAGTTACTTTTAATTTTATAGATACCGATGGGAGTCTTGTTGTTGATGTGAATAATGGTGGCGGTAGTTTAGGACTAGATAAAGAAGTTTCTGTGTCAGGTACATATACGTTAAAAGCTCCGAAATATACTAATGAAAATGTTATGGATAGATTGTTTGGAAATAATGAAAAATTATTGCAAAGAATAAAGAATGCACTTGGCAGCGATGTATATGATGAGTATTTTTTATATGGCTTTAAGAATGGAGAATATACATTTAAGAAGCTTGACGGAAAAGATGATGTTATAAAAGGCGATCTTTATACAGTTACAGTTCCTACTTTGAATAAAGATTTTAAGTTGCTTATTTCTAAAGATAATGTTTATTTTTATGCAAAGCAAGGCGAGATATACAAAACGGACGATGAAAATAGAAAATCGCTTGGTAAAATGCCGAGTGCTATTGCGTTTGATGAGCTATAAACAGAAATTTGTTAAAGTTTGTTGACTAAGAAAATTCTGCATGATATATTTTTAGTTGAAAGGGGAGATGTGTAATGGAATTAAAAGGTTCAAAAACAGAGGAAAATTTGATGTATGCGTTTGCAGGCGAATCACAGGCAAGAAATAAATATACTTATTATGCTTCTAAGGCTAGAAAAGAAGGGTTTAACCAAATTGCAGATATATTTGAAGAAACTGCGGGTAATGAGAAGGAACATGCAAAAATTTGGTTTAAATTGTTACATGATAACGATATTCCGACTACAGAGGAGAATTTAAAGGATGCAGCTGCCGGCGAAAACGCTGAATGGACAGAAATGTATGCTGAGTTTGCAAAGGTTGCAAAAGAAGAAGGTTTTGATAGAATCGCTTATTTGTTTGAAGCTGTTGGAAAGATTGAAAAGGAGCATGAGGAAAGATACTTAGCTTTACTGGAGAATGTTAAAGCCGGAAAAGTGTTTAATAAGGAAGGAAAAGTTGCTTGGGTTTGTCAAAACTGCGGTCATATTCATTTTGGCGAGAAGGCTCCTGAAGTTTGCCCTGTGTGTGCACATCCAAAGGCTTTCTTCGAGGTTAAGGCTACTAATTATTAAAAAATATTGTATACTGTATAAAAAGTCTGCAAAAAAATGCAGACTTTTTATGTATAGTATTGAAAAAAATTATTATCCATTGTATAATAATGGCTGGTAGGCTATAGATCGGTGTAGTCGTCTGTTTTGATGACTAGGTTGTTGGACGAGAAAGGAGAATAGTAAGATGACTGATTTCACAAGTTACAAGTTGATTAGGAAAGTCGGAATTACTGACCCCAGGGGAAATGTTGTAGTTGAACCGATTTTTGACGATATTATTATCGGTGACTCTATTGCCTTTGTAAAGAATAATAGAAGATGGGGTATTCTTACTGACCTTGATAATAAGGGGCGTATAGAATACGCCTATGAAGAGGTCATGGAATTAGAAGAGGTAATATGGGTTAGAAAGGACGGAAATTGGGGGGTATTAGATTACAATGGAAATACCCTGATTGATCCGATATACAAGGCTGCATGGCGCATGCGGGATAGTGAAATTGTAGAAGCTCATGACCGAAAAGGTGCTGTACATTATGTGAATAAAGGCTTGGAGCTAAGTGATGAAGTTGAAATTATGGGAATCTTGCCATTTGAAAATGGGTATGCTATGGCGTTTGGATGTGAGAAAGGTTCTCATATAAATAAGTATTTCGTGGTCCGTGGAGACGATGGTCGTGTGTTAAAAAGGAGTTTCATGTACAAACATGAAATAGAAGAGTGGCTTCGCGATTTGAGAGGAAGCTATGTTTGGTCAGCTCAGCGGCAACGTAATAGATTTGCCAGGAGAAAAGACATAAAGTAAGGGATACTTTTTAGAGGAATTTCCTATTAAATAAAAAAGTGTAAATCTGATTTCCAGATTTACACTTTTTTATTGGAGGCGCCACTCGGATTCGGACCGAGGATCAAGCTTTTGCAGAGCCGTGCCTTACCACTTGGCTATGGCGCCAGTCGAATTACTTTCTTACTATATCATTATTTTTTTCCCTTTTCAAGTTCTTTTAATAATTTTTATTATTTTTTTTTTAGTTTATGACAAAAATAATTTTTTGTGGTAAAATATCATGGGGTTTATTAAAAATATATTATTTAGAAAGGATCGCGGTTTTATGAAAAAGACAAAGATAATCTGTACTTTAGGTCCTTCATCAGATGATGAGGAGGCTTTAAAGAGAATGTTAAGAAATGGCATGGATTGTGCCAGACTTAATTTTTCTCATGGTACACATGAAGAACATTTAGTAAGAATAGAGAGAATAAAGAAAATTAGAGATGAATTAGGAGTAAATCTCCCAATTTTATTAGACACAAAAGGTCCTGAAATTAGATTAAAGAATTTTGAAAACGGCTTTACTGTCGTTGAAAATGGCACAAAATTTACATTATATGCTGACGAAAGAGTCGGAAACAGTGATGGTGCGACTGTTACATATCCTAATTTGGCAGATAGTTTAAAAAAAGGTGTTGGAATTTTAATTGATGATGGAAACATTGAACTTGAGGTTGACAGTATTTCCGGCAGAGATGTTGTTTGTAAAGTTATTCATGGCGGAAAAATAAGCAATCATAAAAGTATAAATATTCCAAGTTCCCCTGTAAATATGCCGTATCTTAGCGAAAAGGATATTTCAGATATTTTGTTTGGTATAGAAAATGATATTGATTTCATAGCTGCTTCTTTTATAAGAAGTAAAGATGATGTTTGGGATTTAAGAAACTTATTGATTAAAAATGGTGGAGAAGATATTAAGATAATTTCTAAGATTGAAAATATCCAAGGTGTAGAAAATATCGATGAAATTATTGAGGCAAGTGACGGAATAATGGTTGCAAGAGGAGATCTTGGAGTTGAACTTCCATTTACGGAACTTCCTAAAATCCAAAAAGATATTATAAAGAAATGCTTTAGAGCCGGAAAATACGTTATAACTGCTACTCAGATGCTGGAGTCTATGACTAATAATCCTCGTCCAACAAGAGCAGAAGTGTCTGACGTTGCTAATGCTATTTATGACGGGACTACCGGCATAATGTTATCCGGCGAATCTGCTGCCGGGAAATTTCCTGTTGAAAGTGTTAGTACGATGAATGAAATTGCTGTTAGTACAGAGTCCGTTATAAAGTATGAATCAAGATTTGAAAAAAGTAAGTTGTCTTTAGGCAATGATACTGTGAATGCTATAAGTAAGGCGGCTTGTGATGCGTCATATTGCTTAAAAGCAAAAGTTATAGTTGCTCTTAGTCGCAGCGGAAGAACTGCTAAGTTAATTTCAAATTACAGACCTGCTTGTCCTATTTTGGCTGCTGTATTGAATCAAAAAGCAGCTAGACAGCTTAATTTGGCATGGAATGTTAAACCTATTTTTACTATTGAAAAGCATTCTACAGATGACTTAATAAAGGCCGGAATTAATTTGGCAATATCTGAAGGCTTAGCAACAGTTGGGGATACGATTATTTTGACCGGAAGTGCTGCTATCGGTGAAGTTAATACAGATTTAATGAAAATACATACTATTAGAGAAGAAGATTTGGCTAATTAAACTAAGATTAATGTTTCGGATTAATATTTCTAGCACCGGCAGTACCCGGTGCTTTTTTCGTATTTTTTCCTAAAGGAATTTTATATCATACACAGAAATATAACTAAGTACAAAAGAGGAGGAGAGTATGAAAAAAATAATTTTTTTATTAATAATGTGTGCCAATATTTTTTCTTTCTCACATGCTACAACAGAATTAAAAGGAGTTTGGGTTGCAAGTGTATATAATTTAGACTATCCTTCAAATCCTACTCAAGATGAGACGGTTTTAAAAAATGAGACGATTGAAATATTGGATAACGTTAAAAAGCTTGGGATAAATGCTGTTTTCTTACAGGTTAGGCCATCTTCAGATTCGTTATATAATTCAAAAATATTTCCTTGGAGTAAATATCTTACGGGGGGTAGCAGCGTGGCACCGAATAATGGTTTTGATCCGCTTGCTTTTTGGGTAGAAGAGGCTCATAAGAGAAATATTGAACTGCATGCTTGGATTAATCCCTACAGAATAACAAAAAAGGGAGATGAAGAATATAGTTTAATTGATGCGAATAGTCCGGCAAAAGTACATAAAGATTATGTTGTTAAGTATTCGGATGGTAACTACTATTTTAATCCGGGTATACCGGAAGTGAGGAAGTTAGTAATAGACGGAGCTTTAGAAATTGTAAATAATTACGACATTGACGGAATACATATGGATGATTATTTCTATCCGGGAAGCGGTTTTGATGATTTAGATACGTATAATAAGTATGGTAAGAATTTCTCTAATATCGATGATTGGAGAAGAAATAATGTCGATTTATTGGTAAAAGAGCTAGATGAGAAAATTCATGAAGTAAAAAAAGATGTAGCGTTTGGAATCAGTCCTTTTGGAATTTGGGCAAATAGCAGTAAAAATTCTCTTGGGAGTAATACATCGGGTACAGAGTCATACTATGCACATTATGCAGATACAAGAAAATGGGTATTAAATGGTTGGATTGATTATATCGCACCTCAACTTTATTGGGAAAGAGGACATAAATCGGCAGATTATTATACTTTAGTTAATTGGTGGGCAGATACGGTGGCAGGTAGCGGAAGCGATACTAAACTATATATAGGGTTAGCGGACTATAGGGCAGTTGATGCAAAGAGCTCAAGCGTTTGGAGTAAAGGTTTAGAAGTTTTAGAACAGATGAAAATTAATGATGAAAGCAAAATAATTTCAGGTGAAATTCATTATAGATATTCTTCACTTATTGCTGATAGCGGTTTATCAAAGATTCTTAGCGAAAAATATAAAAGTGACGATATTTTGGTTTATATAAACGGAAGAAAAATTTTATTTGAAAATGATCCGATTATTAAAAATAACAGAACATTAGTGCCTCTTAGAACTATTTTTGAAGAGTTGGGGGCTGTTGTTGGTTGGAGCAACAATACAGTTACCGCTAAGAAAGGGAATATTACGGTATCTATTGAAATAGGGAGCAATAAGTTATATGTTAACGGAAAGACCGTAAAGCTTGATGCACCTGCTGAAATTATAAACAACAGAACCTTTGTCCCGCTTCGTGCTGTATCTGAGGCTTTTAACAATACTGTTGAGTGGGATGGAAGTAAGAAGATTATTACTATTAAATAGGAGGGTATATGAAATATATTAAATTCAATATTTTTGAGGATTATTCTGATATTATAGTTCATGGCATAACTGAACGTGGAACGGATTTTATGCATGTAGACCCTAATTCGCCTGTTTTTAAGGATAGTAAAACCATTCTAGCTCGGGAACTTGGTGTGATGGATAGAGATTTGTTTTTTATAAATCAAGTACATGATAAAAATATTAAAGTAGTCGGAGATACAGCTATTAATAATATTGAAGATTATGACGGACTTATTACTGCCTCAAAAGGAAAAGTACTTTGCACATGCTTTGCAGATTGCGTGCCTTTATTGTTTTTTGATCCTGTAAATAACGTTATTGCATCTGTTCATTCCGGTTGGAAGGGAACAATAAAACTTATTGGGCAGGAAACTGTTTTTAAGATGATTAATGAGTTTGGGAGCAAGGCAAAGGACATAATGGTTGGAATTGGGCCGTCTATTGGACCGTGTTGTTTCGAGGTTAAAGAAGATACCTTTGAACAATTTAGAAAAAAGCTTCCTATAGGGGCTTTTAAGGATGGCGAAAAACTTTTTGTTGATTTATGGAATGCAAATATTTTTATGCTTACTCAGGTTGGCGTCAGAAGAGAAAATATTGAGTGCAAGGGAATCTGCACCGTCTGTCATTCGGATAGGTTTTATTCATACAGAAAAGGAGATAAGGAAAGTGGAAGGTTTTCAGCTTTTATTATGTTAAAGTGAGAAAAAAATAGGCTGAAAATGAGAAAGGGTCTAAATGCTGTTAAATAAAAGACTGCATTTAGACCCTTCCTCATTTTTATTTTGGCGGAGAGAACAGGATTTGAACCTGCGGAGGCTCGTCACCTCGCACGCTTTCCAAGCGTGTGCCTTAAACCGCTCGACCATCTCTCCAGCTCGCTTTAATATATTAACACATGCAAATATATTTTTCAATAATTTTGTGAAAATTTATTGATGCTCAGGTTACTGGGTAGGTTTAAAGAGAAATATATAAAATGTATACATCTATAATAATGGCATTATACTAATGTAAATCAACATTTTTTAATTTGAAATGGCATTTCTATTGAAAAAAATGTCGTTTGTGTTAAAATAGTCTTGAAAAATTTATTTTGAAAGGAATAAACAAATGTTAGAATTAAAAAATATATGTTTTTCACGTGATAATAAGAAAATTTTAGATGATGTAAGCTTGACTATAGACGGCGACAAGTTTATTGCAATTACTGGTCCTAATGGTTCCGGTAAATCTACGCTTGCTAAAATTATTATGGGGATTTACAAGCAGGATTCAGGTAAAGTTATTTTGGATGGAAAGGATATTAGTGATTTATCTATTGATGAAAGGGCGAAACTTGGAATTGGTTTTGCTTTTCAACTGCCTGTAAAGTTTAAGGGGATAACTGTATACGATCTTATAAAACTATCTTCAGGGAAAGAGATAAACAGGAAGGAAGCTTGTGAAATATTGTCAAATGTTGGATTATGTGCAAAGGAGTATATAGATAGAGAGGTTAATTCTTCTTTGTCCGGCGGTGAGCTAAAAAGAATTGAGATTGCTACTGTTTGTGTTAGGAATTCAAAGCTTACAATTTTCGATGAGCCTGAGGCGGGAATCGATTTATGGAGTTTTAATAGTTTGATAAGAGTTTTTGAAAATATGAGAAACCTTGTTAATGGCACGACTATTATTATTTCTCACCAAGAAAGAATCTTAAATATTGCAGATAGAGTTATTTTGCTTAATTCCGGAAAAGTGGACAAGATTGGGGATAAGGATGAGTTATTTAAAGAAAT
>CAZXFU010000013.1:0-22723 GCA_964640345.1 uncultured Eubacteriales bacterium | reverse complement strand
TGGTAAATATCCGGAGTACCAACTAAAATAACTTTAACATTAAGCGGTATTGCCTCAGGTTTCAATCCGGAAACAGGCACAACAGTAAGTTGATCCTTCATATTTTCAATAAGTATCTCCCCTGTTTTTAAACAACGTTTTAATGCTTCCCAAGACATTTGATTCAATAAAACATCTTTTACCTGTAAAATCAAATATCCGCCATTAGCCTTATGGAGCAAGCCGGGCTTAATCTTAGTATAATCAGTTGTCATCGCACCAAATTCATTATCATATTCGCTCTTTCCAACTAAATTATGAAAAGTCGGGTTATAATCAACAACAACAGGTACTCCCTTTGTTTTAGAATTATCTACAAACAAATTAACTCTGTAGTTCTTAACAGGAGACTCATTATCCTTCTTTAGCACATTCTGTAAGAACATCTGAGCCTCTTCAGGTACTTCCTCTTCTTCAAATTTATCAATATTCTCCAAAATATCCTTTTGGACTTCATACAAATAATTAACAATTTTAGGATATTCCTTATATTTCGTCATAAGATCATCAACATGAACTCCAACAGCAAACAAAGCAGTTTGATTCTCCCATTCTTCGATATTGTCCTCAGTCTCTTTTTCAAGTTCCTTTATTCTTCTAATCGTTTCCATGGTTTTTAACTGAACTTTACCGGATTTTGCCATAATTTTATTTTTTACCTGATCATCTAAATCATTAAATTCTTCTTCACTAAGAGCCTGACCGTTAATAATAGGTAAAAAGTAAATACCGCTAGGAGTAGTCTTTACTTTAAACCCCTGCTTTTCGGCAATCTTATTAAGCTTTTCAATCAATTCCGTTCTTTGATCTTGAAATTCTTGAAGGATTCTATTTTTCTCATTTTCATAATCGCTATTATCAAAAGCTTTAGGTAATTCTGATGAAATATCCTTAACAAACGCGTCCATATCCGCAACAAACTCCTTACCCTTGCCTGCCGGAAGAGATATTGCAAGCGGCTGATTAGGATCATCAAAATTATAAACATACACCCAGTCATTCGGAACCGGCTTTTTCTTTGCAATCTTCTTTATATATTCTCTTGCGAAGCTGGTTTTACCAGTCCCTGTAGAGCCGGAAAGATAAATATGATACCCCTTTGCTTCAATATTTAATCCGAATTCAAAAGCCTTCGCCGTTTTGCCTTGACCAATTATCTCCCTTGAAGGTGCTACCTCCTCTGTAGATTTAAATTTAAAAATAGACTCATCGCAGAAAAACTTCAATTCATCATAATTTAACTCTTTCAAACCTCTCATCCTCCATCTTTTGTTTCTTTTCGCCACATAATTATTGCGTCCTCTTTTGTATCTTGATAGTAGCCTTTTCTAAAACCACATTCTGCAAATTGAAACTTCTTATATAAATTTTGTGCTACAATATTGCTCCTTCTAACCTCCAAAGTAAACGCATCAATTCCGTCTTTTTCGCATAAAGAAAGCAGCTCGGAAATAAGTCTGGTTGCAATTCCTTTTCCCCTATAATCAGAATGAACCGCAACATTTGTTATATGTCCTTCATTAAATATCTTCCAGACACCTATATATCCGACTGCTATTTTTTCTATTTTTGCTACTAAATATAAAGCTATTTTATTTTCAACCAATTCTCTAACAAAGGAATCTCTAGACCACGGAGTAGAAAAACAATCATTTTCTACCTTCAACACATTTTCTATATCGTCAATTGTCATTCGTTCTATAACAATTTTTTTCATATTTTTTTAAACCTCTCTGTCCGGTTGAGCTTTTCTTAGATAAATCGGCAAAATTTCATGCGGAATTTTCGCAATATTTTTATCTAAAAAATACTTGTTTAATGCGAATCTCCCAATATCCGAACTCGTCTCTATAGTTTTATCTAAAATTAAGCAATCCAATTCAGCTTTCAATAAATCTCTAAACTCTATTGTTGCATCGCCGACAATCGTCCATCTCACATTATATTTTTTTAACTCATCTATAACTTCGTTAATGCTCCTGCAGTCCGACGAAAGCAGCTTCCCGTCGGTCTTTATCTCTGCATAAACATTCCCATGCCTTGCATTAATAATAGCACAAGAATAATCCGAATCTGCCATTTCAAGTAGTCCCTCAAGTGACGTAACAGAAATAACTTTTTTATTTAAAGCCTGTGCCATTCCTTTTATTGTAGCCACACCAATTCTAATTCCGGTAAACGAACCAGGTCCCACAGAAACAACAAACAACTCTATGTCTCTTATTGTCATTCCTTCTTTTTTTAATACATCATCAATCATAGGTAGTAACTTCTCAGAATGAGTTTTTTGGTCATCAGAGAATTCTTCATTTAATAACCTTTCGTCTTCAAATACAGAAACCGACGCCATTTTATTAGATGTATCAATTGCTAATATTTTCATACCCGTATCCCCTTTGATAAAATTATTCCATAATTTTAAGTCTTATTCTAACTTCAGTGCCTTTTCCTACATCGCTCTCGATCTTTATCGTACCGCCGTTTGCTTCAATCATCGTCTTTGCAATAGATAGTCCAAGTCCGGTTCCACCCATTTCTCTGCTCCTTGCTTTATCTACCCTGTAAAATCTCTCGAAAATTCTAGGCAAATCTTCTTTTGGAATTCCAATTCCGTTGTCTTTTACCATAATTTCAACATTATTACCAATCTGTTCCACCTTAACGCCAATTTTACCGTTCTCAGGTGTATATTTAATAGCATTGGAAATGATATTAAGTAAAACCTGCTCAATATCAGTTTCATTAGCATAAGCATATACTGTCTCATCATCATTAAATAATACAAGTTCCTGATGCTTTTTATCCGCCTCAATAAAAATCTTGTCAATACAATTTGCAGCCATTTTTACAACATTAAAAGACGTTCTTGTTATAACGTTACTCTGAAAATCCATTCTTGATAATTTTAGCAAATCACTAACAAGTCTTGACATCCTTTCAGCTTCTTTGTTAATAACTTCTAAAAACTTAGTAGTTGTCTCTTTATCAATATCATCTCTGTTTGCAAGAAGAGTCTCTGAATAGCCTTGAATTGAAGTAATCGGAGTCTTTAACTCATGAGAAACATTTGCAACGAATTCCTTTCTCATTTTCTCCAATTTTTCTTGCTCGGTAATATCTTGTATAACGACGATGATACCTGTAATACTGTTGTTATTGCCAAATACCCTAGCAAATAGTAAATTTAAGAATTTATCATTCATTTCAAATTTTTTACTAAGTGACATCCCTTTATTCGCTTTCATAATATCTTCAAATGACACGTTAAGTCCTAACGTGTTAAAAATCTCGTTAAACTTTAACGTCTTACCGGAAATACTTAAAAGTTCCTGACCGGAAGGGTTTGCGTGAATTAAGTCGCCGTTCTCGTCAAACGCAATAACTCCGTCACTCATGTTCTGTAAAAGTGCTTCGAGCTTACCTTTCTCTTGAGAAATCTCATTTAACGTAGTTTTTAACCTGCCGCCCATATAATTAAACTTACTTGCAAGCAGTGAAATCTCATCTCCGGATTTTGGCTCTTTAATCTTAGAAAAATCCCCGTTCGCCATTCGTTCAGCACTCTTTGTTAATTTATCCACAGGTATTGTAATAGCTTTGGCAAGAATAAAACTAACAAATACCGAAACCACTAAAGCAACCAAAACAACGTAAACAATTATTCTTTTTAGCGACTCAATAATCTGGTTTATAGTATCTTTCCCCTGCTTTAAATAGCATATATACTTTACTTCACCCTTTATAATTACGGGTTTTGCATAATCAAAATAGTCTTTATCAATAGTACTGCCATTTCCGTCTTTTCCCGTCATAGCTAAAATGATATTATCTGTTATCTCAAGCTGTTCAGACATCATACTTTTATTTTCCGGCAAAATAATATCGCCCATAGGGGACAGTAAATATCCCTTTTTGGTAGTATCATCAATTTGGAAATAAGTCTTAAACGCTTTAAACAATTCATTTGAATACTCTGATTCATTAGTAATAACAATGTCATCGGAAATAATATCGGATTTTATTAAATCACTCTCAAACTGCTTCATGTCTGCCACAAAACTATTTGAATATGTATCCTCTATTGTGGAAATCAATATCGTTCCCACCATTATCATAAGGCAAATTATGAACAAAAACATAACTGCCATAAGTCTCCATTGAAGTCTTCTGAAAAATTTCAAAATTCCACCTCCATGAAATTATTTCTTAAAATAATATCCTACACCGCGCTTAGTTAAGATATATTCAGGTTCAGCAGCATTATTTTCGATTTTTTCTCTAAGTCTTCTAACTGTAACGTCCACCGTTCTCATGTCTCCGTAATACTCATATCCCCAAACTTTTTCTAAAAGAGCCTCTCTTGAAAAAACTTGACCCGCATAATTTGCCAAAAATTTCAAAAGTTCAAACTCTCTTAAAGTTAACTCTATAACTTTTCCGTTTTTAGAAACCTCATATCTTGTAAAATTAATAACCAAGTCTCCTATTCTCATCTCATCTTGCAAAGAACTATTATCCGGTTGAGCCTCAATCTCGGTACGTCTTAAATTAGCTTTAACTCTTGCAATAAGTTCCCTAATTCCAAAAGGTTTAGTCATATAATCATCTGCACCAAGTTCCAAGCCTAAAACTTTATCTACTTCTTCTTCCTTTGCTGTAATCATAATTATAGGAGTAGAAATCTTTTCACGAAGCTTTCGGCAGACTGTAAAACCATCCATTTTAGGAAGCATGACATCTAGCAAAATCAAATCCGGTTTTTCAGACAAAGCCATATTATATGCCTGTTCTCCATCATGTGCCTCAATTATTTCATGACCTTCTTTCTTTAAGTTAAAACTAATTAAATCCACAATCGGCTTTTCATCATCAACAACTAGAATTTTTCTTGCCATGTTCTACTCCCCCTTTATTTCAGCATATTGCTAACAGCCTTCATAACACCAATCTTTCCTGCCTCAAAAGTAAGTCCTCCCTGCATATATACAATATACGGTTCCTTTATAGGAGCATCTGCACTAAGTTCTATAGAGGAGCCTTGATTAAACGCACCGGCAGCCATTATAACTTCGTCACTATATCCCGGCATTGCCCACGGTACAGGCACAACAAAAGAATCAATCGGCGAAGCACTTTGAAGTCCTTGACAAAATTTTATCAAATAGTCCTTGTTCCCCAGCTTTACAGACTGAATAATATCATGTCTGATTTCAGATGAAGCAGGCTCTGCAGTAAAACCGACTTCCTCTAATAAACCCGCACAAAAAACAGCAGTCTTTATAGCCTGTGAAACAACATGTGCAGCCATAAAAAGTCCTTGCAATACATATTTGTTAAATCCAAGTGTCGAGCCGCATTCTTTACCTATTCCGGGAGATGTAAGCCTTTGAGCCACCAGATCAACATATTTTTTCTTTCCAGCAACATACGCACCTGTAGGCGTAATTCCACCGCCTAAATTCTTGATTAAAGAACCGGCAATCAAATCTGCCTCATACGGTTCAACTCTATCTACTAATTCTCCGTAGCAATTATCCACAAAACAGACAGTATCCGGAAATCTTTTATGAATCTTATGTATAATTTCATTTATATACTCTGCCGAAAATGTCTTTCTCCAACCATATCCCTTAGAACGCTGTATTTCTACCATCTTTACTTTATTTTTAGCAATGTACTCAAAAACCTCGTCCAATCTAATGTTAAAATTATCGTCTAACTCTATCTCATGATAATTAATTCCAAAATCTTTAAGCGAACCAATTCCCTCGCCTATAATAGTCTCATTTAAAGTATCATACGGTTTTCCGGAAATCGCCAAAAGAATATCTCCCGGTCTTAATATTCCAAAGAAACACGCAGAAATAGCATGTGTTCCCGAAACAAATTGCATCCTTACCAGAGCATCCTCAGTTCTGAAAATATCAGCGTAAATTTTTTCGATTGTTTCTCTTCCAAGATCGTCATATCCGTAACCCGAAGTACCATAAAAATGTGCTTCAGCAACCTTATTTTTAGTAAAAGCCTTTAACACTTTTAACTGATTATATTCTGCAACCTCGTCAATATACGCAAATTGCTCCTTTACTCTATCTAAGGCTTTCTTAGATTTTTTTAGCACATCTTCGCTTATTTCAAATTCTTCATACACTTTTTAACTCACCCCAACAATTTTTCACACTAATTTTACTACTTAAGACAAATAGTGTCAACTTTCAGAATTTCAAAAAATATTAGCAAAAACAATTGTCGCTTCATATAATAATATTATAGAAAAACATAGAAAGAAGGAACTAAAATGAACTTAAAAGGTAAAAAAATAGGTTTGGGAATAACGGGTTCCTTTTGTAACTACTCAAAACTACCCAATATAATAGAAAAAATAAAATCAGAAGATGCAGAAATCTTACCAATACTAACATCTTCTACCCAAACATATGACACACGATTTAATAATGTAGCGGACTTTATTGAAAAAATAGAAAAACTTGCAGGAAGTAAATCAATAAAAAACATAGTAGAGGCTGAACCGGTAGGTCCAAATAGCATGATTGATATAATGCTTATACTGCCATGCACAGGAAATACACTTGCAAAATTAACATATGGAATAACAGACAATGCCGTATTAATGGCAACAAAATCCCATTTAAGGAACAACAAACCTGTAGTAATTGCATTATCAACAAATGACGCACTCGGAATGAATGCGAAAAACATAGGCACATTAATAAATACGAAAAACTTTTATTTCGTGCCATTTAGCCAAGATGCACCCGAAGTAAAACCCAATTCTCTAACTTTCAACAGTGAAAAAGTTGTAGAAACTTTAGAAAAAGCATTAGATACAAAGCAAATTCAACCAATTATATACTAACAAAAAAGATTACATATCGTCCTCCGTATGTAATCTTTTTTTGTTAGTCTTCATCAACAATATTAAATTTCTTCTTAAATCTTTCGCTTCTTCCACCAACAACTGTATTCTTTTGAGAACCTGTGTAGAATGGATGACATTTAGAACAAATTTCAACACGTAATTCAGGTTTGATTGAACTTGTTTCAAAAGTTTCCCCACAAGCACATTTTACTGTAGCCTTAACGTAGTTTGGATGTATTCCTTCTTTCATCTAATTCACCTTCTTTCAAAATGCTTTATAACAAAAACATAATTTTTTCATTAATCAACGGAAGTAATTTTAGCATATATCACAAGATGTTTCAAGTGCTTTTGCAAAAAATGTGTAAAACATAATGTAGATCAATCAATCATAAGTTAAAAACGACAAAACTTACGAACAATTAAGTCCGTAAGTTGATTAAAATGGTGCGAGTGATAGGAATCGAACCTACGGCACGCAGTTTAGGAAACTGCTGCTCTATCCTACTGAGCTACACCCGCAAGTATAACGGTGCTACTATCTTTTACAGTCGCACCTTTTATCTTTTTCAATTAAGCCCTTGGATGAGTCTTTTGATAAACCTCTTTTAGCTTGCTATTTGCAAGTTGAGCATAAATCTGTGTTGAAGAAATATCTGAATGACCAAGCATTTCTTGGATAGCATGTAAATCAGCACCATTCTCAACTAAATGAGTTGCAAAAGAATGTCTTAAAGTATGCGGTGTTATATCCATAGAAATTTTTGCCTGATTCTTATATTGCTTAATTATCTTCCAGAATCCTTGTCTTGTTAATCTTCCGCCATTTGTATTAACAAACAACGCTGTCTCTTTATCCGTATGGATCATAGCATTTCTTGCCTCTCTTAAATATGCGGATAATGCGGTACATGCAGATGTTCCCATCGGTATAACTCTTTCTTTATGTGCATTTCTGCATTTTATAAATCCCATCTCTTCATTAACATCAGAAACGTCCAAATTAATCAATTCTGAAACCCTTATGCCTGTTGCATAAAGTATTTCAAGCATCGCCTTATCCCTATATCCCTTTAAATCTACACATTTTGGCTGTTCTAGTAAAAGATTTACCTCACTGACAGAAAGGACTTTAGGCAATCTCTTTTCCATTTTAGGAGATTCCAAACCCTCTGTAGGATCTTCTTCAACAACTTTCGTTCTAACCATATATTGGTAAAAAGAACGAATAGATGCAAGATTTCTAGAAATTGTAGAAGTAGCCTTGCCCTCCTTTTGTAAATACATAAGATATGTTATAATGCTAGTCTTATTAGCAGCCTTAAAATCTAAATTATTACTATTTACATATGACATATATTGCTCAATATCTCTTCTATATGATTGCAATGTATTATCTGATAGTTTTTTATCATTTACTAAAAAATTAGTAAAATTCGTAACATATTTATCCACATTATCATCCCTTTCTGAAAACGTACGATTTATTTTATCATTAACCGCTTCATATTTCAAGTTATTTATGTAAATTTAGAGCCTTTATTTGTAGTCACTCCCCAAAACAACAGTAACATCGACTTTTGAACCGTCAACATTTTCTAAAGTAACCTTTCCCACTCCTAAAAACTTCTTTATTTCCTTTGCATCATCTTCAGAATCAGTTCTGCTTATTACCTTTGTAGCTATATTGCTTGTAGTCTTATAATTTCCAATCTTAGTTACATTATACCCTTCTGCCTTTAGCTTTTCTGCAACAGAACTAGCTAGTCCTGAACGTGAAGTACCATTTAACACTTCAACGGTAATATCTGCCTTTACTTTCTGCGTTTCAGTGGTCTTTTCTAAATTACCCTCTTCATTCGTCACTAATGCATCATTAATAAACATTTCCTCAATAAGAGTCTTGGTTTTATCAGGGTCATGAACAAAATACGAAGTTGCTCCAACATACTTTCCTTCTCCCGGCAAACTCTCAAGTCTCAAATTATTTTTATCAAAATTTTTCACATCATCTATATACCCTAAAACATCTGTAACTTTTATATCAGTTTTAACCGTTTCAAATGCCAAAGATATCAACTCAGGTAGCTTTAATAACGTTGCAGGTTTTAGCACCTGCTCAACAGCAGATTTTATAAACTCTTGCTGTGCCTGTACTCTACCAACATCTCCCAATTTATAACCGGATCCGTCATTACCTTTTCTAAATCTTATAAACTGTTCAGCTTCATCGCCATCTAATACCTGCTCTCCCTTTTTTAGATGTATGTGTAGATCCTGCTCATTATCATCATAATCCATATCCATCGGCACATTCATAGGTATTCCGCCAATTGCATCAACTATTTTCCTAACAGCAGCCGTGTCAAGAATTACGTAATATTGAGCCTCAATAGACGTAATATCTTTTACTTTTTCTTTCAATTTCTCAATATCTTTTCCCCTAGCATATGCGGAGTTAATCTTACCATCTACCGTTCCGACAACCTTTGTATCCCTTGGAATAGATAATGCATTTACTTTTCCTGTAGTAGGATTATATTTTGCAAGCATAATAAAATCGGTCAAAGGGCCGTCAGGATGCAAACCGGCAATAAGCACAGTAACAGGCTCTTTCTCTTGCGTTTTAAATATATTCTCCGATATATCTTTTATTTCTTGTCCTGATATTTTTGCATAAATTACAGCCGCTCCAATTATTATTCCAATAATGACAAACATTATTAGCATAAATTTTAAGACTAATTTTATAAACTTTTTCACGTGCATAGCCTCCTTCCTACCTATTTTTCACTCGTTCTTTAGCCGCTAAAAGAGCTCTTTCACTCTGAGAATGTATAACCTTACCTCGTTCCTTAACATTCTCTATACAATACTCAAGAGCCAAAACCAATGCTTTGTTCAAATCTTTATAAGCCATCTCCCTAATAGGTTCTAATCCGGGAAGCTCACGCCCCTCCTCTATTAAATCTGCAATATATATAATTTTATCTAGATCCGTCATTTCCACATTAGCAAGGGTGTGATACCTTATCGCCTCAACAATTTCATCATTTGCATCAAACCTTTTCTTAGCTATATCCGCTCCAACATCTGCATGAAGCATACCGGGCGACTCTAGCTTTACCTTATCAAGTTCTATACCATTTTCTTGGCAATATGAAATCAACTCAGTATTAGTCATATTTTTCGCCACATCATGCAATAAACCGGCAAATTTCGCATTGTTTTCGTCAACAGAATATATCTTCGCCAACTTAATAGCCATGTTCATAACGCCTATACTGTGATTAAATCTAGGCAATTTCAA
Source organism: uncultured Eubacteriales bacterium (assembly GCA_964640345.1). Lineage (GTDB taxonomy): Bacteria > Bacillota > Clostridia > TANB77 > RGIG9151 > RGIG9151. The sequence goes on along the minus strand of CAZXFU010000013.1, from coordinate 12,494 downwards.
ATTCTTTTTCAAATACTCTACTATTTTTCCTTCATCTAACATCAAAATTACTCCTTTTCAAAAAATTAAACCGATATTTTCACTAACTCAATAACATCTGTTGCAACTTCAGGCACAAAATTGCTTATAACACGTCCTAAATATGACGTTTCAACAAAACTCTTTATTTCGCTAAAATTTTCAAAAGGCACCCAATTTATAAGCAAAATAAGTAAATAAATTACCAATATACCGTTAATTGCTCCAATCAAAACACCACCTGTTCTATTAACCAACCCTAATATCGGTAAATTTGCAACACTATTTAATACATCAATAATTAAAGAGAAAATAATCTTCAATAAAATAAACAATAATATAACTGCAAAAACATTTATAAGTCGACCCACAATATTTCGAAGCATTTCATCACTAACTATTCCTAAGGTATCAAAAAATAAATTTCCATTATTTCTTACCCAATTAACAATAACCACGTCTAAATTAAACTTTTCAATAAAAATTCTAGCAACATGCGGAGCAAGTATCAATGAAAGGATTATAACAGCAAAATACTGTACAACACTTAAAACAGACCTTACTAGTCCTTTATAATATCCCCAAATCATAAAAAATAAAACAATCAGTAAAATAACAAAATCCGCTTTATTCATAATATCACACTCCAAGGCTATTTTTGAGCAATAATCACTCTGTTGTTTCCGGAATAATCTTTTACCGTCTTTATATTTTTATATTTTAGTTCTGCCAAAATATTCTTAACTCCTTCTCCCTGCAAATATCCAATTTCAAAAATCAAAAAGCCGGAAGTTTTTAGGTAATTTACTGCTTTTTCGGAAATATTTCTGTAAAAGTCCAATCCGTCCTCGCCACCATATAAAGCCAAATGCGGTTCATTTAGTACATCCTTTTCCAACTTCCCCATCTCTTCCTTTGAAATATACGGCGGATTAGAAACAATCATATCAAACTGTGTATCAATAATGCTTTCAAACAAATCAGACTTTATAAATTTTACATCTGTTCCATTAATCTTAGAATTCTCTCTAGCCACATCAATAGCCTCACTACTAATATCTACTGCAAATATCTCGGCATTTTTTACATTTTTCGCCAAAGAAATCGCAATACAACCGGATCCTGTACACATATCCAAAACCTTTGGTTTTTTAATATTCTCTAACTCTTTAATTGCTTCATACACCAAGATTTCCGTATCTGCCCTAGGAATAAGCACATTTTCATTAACTATAAATTCAAGTCCCATAAAATACTGTTTGCCCAATATATATTGTAGCGGCTTACCATGTATCCTAAATTCTATCAACTCGGCAAACTTTTTTTGCTTCTCTTCCGGAACATCATAATTAAAATTAATCATCAACCATTCATTACTCTTTCCAAGTATATATCCCAAAAGTTCACGAGATTCAAAAAAATAATTTTCAAACCCAGCCTCATCTAATTTTTCATTTGCAAAACTTAAAACTTCTTTTATATTCATTATTGCTCCTCTATCATAGAATTTTTTACAGCTGTAATCGCAACATACATTTCCATATCATTCGGTTCTGAAGTCGTAAAGAGCTCAATCCACATTCCAAAAACAAATGCAAGTCCTCTAAAAAACACATCATTAAACATTCCGAAAAATCTCGAAATTTCATAAGATATGCCAATTGACAATAGTAGTATACCAAATCTAACTAACAGTGCCAATACAAGATTTTCAAGTTTTATAAAAATCAAAGAAACACTAAAAATAACTAGCGTTAAAAACAATACATACACAAAAGAACGCGGTAAAAAGCCTGAAGACTTTTTTACATTTTCCAAAGAAAGCTCTCGACCCTTTTCATAGCAATTAATAGTCTTGTTAATTGCCACACAATATCGTCTTGTCTCGGCTACTCTCCCACCAGCACACTTTATCACAACAAAAAACATCATAAGTATTGCCATTCTAACGCAGCACTGGACGATATTAAACAAAAGCCAGCTGCCATCTTCTACATTATTAAAAAACATTGAACTTATGTAAACAGGGAGTATAAAAAAGCCTAAAATGGCAATTGCCATAACACATAAAATTCCTAAAAAAGTTGCAAAATTCGTAACATTTTCAATTTTTTGCTTGTTCTCTCTGTCCAAAATTTCTTTTCTAGATAAAATCTCCATGCTCTCTTCAACAACATCTTCGTTGTCAAAATAATTTGCCGAATACATAAGCATTTTACACCATAAGCTGCCCTTTTCAATCAATGCTATAATTCCCCTAACAAAAGGAATCGGCAAATTAGACACAAAATTTATTTTACCTTTATCCAGCAAAATATTACCACTGCTTTTCTTTAAAGCAATCGCATAATTATTCTTCCCACTAGCAACTACACCCCCAATTACCGGTTTTGCATCCATTTTAAATGCTTTTACAATTCCCATATAATTCACTCCTTACCTTCCGGCAAAAACAATAATTTTTCCCTTATTAATTTTATCAACATTAATCTGCAAAATATGCAGATCAAGATTAGCAAGAAGTCCATCAACAGACTGCTTCGAGAAAATGTTTTTCACACCTGCCTTTGCCCATAACGGTTTATCACGTAACTTTGAATAAGCATTTCCCTCATCGTAAATTTCAAAAATAACAACACAATCTTGTGCCATATTTTCAATACACTTTTCTAGCATACTCTGAGGCTCACTAACATTATTTAGCAAATTATCTATAAAAATAACGTCAAACTTCTTATTTTCAGCATCATCACATACAACAAACCCATAATTGGAAGCTGCTGTTCTAAATTCTCCGTTATCTTTAGAGCAATCTAAAACAATATCTCCATCAGTCATTTCGCATATATTTTCTAAAATATCATAACAAAGCGAAATCCTATCATCGCTAAAATTCTTATTTATGCCTTTTTCCCAATAATCCTTATTTACAAGATCATTTCCGGCAAAAACATGTCCGCAAGCATCGCATTTTCTATATTTTACAATAACAGGCTCATTATATGATAAATTAACGTCATCAATATTTGTATATACCCTAAATAAACTGCTGCTTCCACCACAAACAGGGCAAACATTTCTTTCTATCTCTTCTCTCTTCGAGAAAACATAATTACTATTAATATGCTTTTCCGGTAAAATACTCTTTGCTAAAGCAAGATTTTCTATAAAAGCATTCTCATAGCAAAAATAACTAAGCTCAGGCTTTTCAAAATAATTGTAAATTCTTCCTAATTTATAATAAGCAATGTCTGTCTTATAATCATATTTAACCAATAGCTTATAATACTTTTCCGCAATAGAAAAAGCCCTAAAACCCTCAGCCTTACCCGCAAAATTCAGGAAAATGTCCGCATATTCATCTAATAATAAAACTTTTTTATTTTTAACCTCTTCGTTAAATTTATCAACAGTCATAAACTTAACAGAATCATTTACAGTATCAGTTATGCTCTCAAGCATCATGTTTTTATTTGCAAAATTTAGACTTTCAAGCAAATCAAAATATTCCTTAAGCTTTTCATCATCAGCTTCTAACATCTCACAAATAAAAACTATATCTTCATCAAGATATCCCTTTGATATTGTTTTTTCTAAATAGTCAGAAAGATTTTCAAAATCCGAATTTCTAAAATAAATATTTGTTTTTAAGAAATCAACATATGCAATAAGCTTATCACTAAATTCCGCATCATTCTCAAGTTTATCAGAAAATTCAAGCACATACTCATACGAATATTGACTATAATAGTACTTAAATACTTCATAATAAAATCTCTCTTTTGCATATCCACACATATCAGCAAGATGTACTACGACTTTGGAATCAGCAATATAAGCAAGTTCCTTAAAAATTCCTACTAAGATATAAAAATCTTCCTCGGTAAACTGCACATCAAAGCATTCATCAAAATACAAATTCAAAATCTTTGTATATTTATAAGGCATATAAGAAGCAACATCACAAAACCTTTCCTTTGAATTAGCCATAATCAGTGCAGCCACAATAAACAAAAGTGCCTTTTCATCTTTACTTTCCTTGTAAATATCTATATATTTATCTATAACCTCATCATAATTTTCTGTAATTAACCTAGAGGTAAAATACGCTCTCTCAACTTCTTCAAATTTCTTGTAATAATCAACAAAATAATACAAAAATACATCTTTATACTTAGTCGTTCTTAATGCGTCAACAAGATACTTTTCAACCTCTTTACTTGAAATATCAAAAATTGAATTCAAGAATAAAATAATATCTTCAGATTTTTCTCCGGAAACAGCATATAGCATCCCACACAAAGCCTTAAAATTCATATAATCGTTTTTTAGCGAATTAGTAAAATGCTCTAACGCATTTATTTTGTCATTTACAAATATATAATAATCTCCAAGTAGTTCGTTTGCTTCACTCCGCTTACTGTAAAATGGGTTATTTGAAGCTAAATTATTTTTTTCAAAATCCTTATCAAACTTAACAGCATCTTGCAAGGCAATTATCGCCCGCTTTTTATCTATACTGCTAAATAACTTATATTCATAAAACTTAAAAAGCGGATTGGTCGGATATTTTTCCTCAATACTCTCTAATAACTTTACTCTATACTCAAAACTGTACTTACCCGGGAAATAATTTACTACCTTAAACTTATTCTCATCAACCGACGTACTTATGTTGTATGAAGAAATTAAATCATCATAATTAGGTGTATTCTCTATTAGCTTATAAAAGAATTCCGCCATTTCCGGATTTTCGCTAAGGTTCTCTCTCATGCCGTAAAAATAATCGATATAAGAAGCGTTCCCAAAAGCGAAATTCTTATCTAAAAGAGTCTTGTTTCTCCTTGCCTTCTTCTTAATTAATTCCTTCATATAGCCGGAATGATTAACTGTAAAAAGCTCACTAAATATTCCCGGCAATGCAATATCCTTTGATATGTCAAACAATACTTCATGTATAGCCCTTTTAAACCTTACATTATCCGTATGTTTAAAAACTCGTATAGTAGATGCAGTTTCCATTATATCTTTTTCAGTGTAGAAATTAACCAATTTACAAGCAACAGCATCATATCCCTGCGCTATCGCTCTATTAATTGCCTCTTGAATATTTTTTGCACTATCCCCGTCAAACCATTCATCCGCATCCAAAAAAATTATCCAATCTCCGCTTGCATTATCCAAAGCAAAGTTCTTAGCAGCCGCAAAATCATTCTTCCACTCAAAATCAAAAACCTTCGCGCCTTTAACTACTGCAATTTCCTTTGTTTTATCTAAAGAACCTGTATCAACGACAATTATCTCGTCAACATATTCCTTGTAACTATCTATAGACTTGCCAATATTAAGCTCCTCATTCTTTACAATCGTACATGCAGATAATTTTATCCCCATAGCGTTTTTCTCCTTTATTATACAATTTTGTTTCCTCTAAGATAATCTTTTGCAAACATTCTCTTTTTATTTTCCGGTTGAATTTCAACAAGTTCTAAAGCTCCATCACCTGTAGCAATAATAAGTCCTTCCTTAGGATCGGCTTTTATCACACTTCCAGGTACACCTCTCCAATCAACGGATTTTACTTTGTGAACCTTAAATTTCTTGCCATTTATCTCTGTAAAAGCTCCTGGCCAAGGATTTACACCTCTTACCAAGGAATCAATTTGAGCAGAAGTCTTATTCCAATCTATATTCCCAAGCTCTTTAGTAAGCATAGGAGCATAAGTAAACTCCTCCGGTTGCTTTTCACGTGGTGCCTTTCCCTCTTCAACTAACTTCAAAGTATCGCTAAGAAGACTTGCTCCGATAACAGAAAGCCTTTCATATAACTCGCCTGCAGTCTCCTCTTTCCCAATCTCAACCTCACTCTTTAAAATCATATCTCCGGTATCTAAGCCTGTATCCATATACATAGTAGTAATACCTGTAGTTTTTTCCCCGTTTATAACTGCCCACTGAATCGGAGCCGCCCCTCTATAATTTGGCAAAAGTGAACCGTGGACATTTATACACCCATATTTAGGAATTTCCAAAACTGTTTTTGGCAAAATCTGACCATATGCAACAACCACCGTAACATCTGGATTTAATTCTTTATACTTTTCTAAAAACTCATTGTTTTTCCTTAATTTTTCAGGTTGCAACACATTAATATTATGCGAAATAGCACATTCCTTCACAGGAGAAAAATCAAGTTTCATTCCCCTGTTTTTAGACCTATCAGGCTGTGTTACAACAGCCACAACCTCGTGACCATCTTTAATAATCTGATCTAGTGTAGGAACAGCAAAATCCGGTGTACCCATAAAAATAACTCTCATAAAATCTTCCCTTTCTATTCATTGCTTATACAAATATTATTATCTTTAATATACGCAGTTTCAAAATTTTTTATCTTTTCTACCTCACTTGAAGGCGGTACTGTAATAATATCTGCAATTCTAAGTTGAGTAGGATAAATTCCTTGAGCTGTAACAATTGCATTTCTATTTCCTTTGCAACCCGCATGTACTGTACCTTTTAGTATCCCTGTAATCAATATATTTCCAGTTGCGATTACCTCTGCTCCGGGGTTAACATCCCCCATTATTACAACATTTCCCTTAAACTTTATCTGACTACCCGATCGCATAGTCCCTCTATAAAATTTTGTCCTGCCCTCAACGGTATTTTTACTCCAATCAAAAGTCACAACATCTTCACTAATATCATCAAACCCTGTCTCTTCAGATATTATGGTTCTTAATTCATTAAGTTCATACTCTTCCAAATCTCTTCCCTTTATAGTAGTTTTTAGTATAACACCTTGAAAAAACTCTTTGGACTCCTCTAATTTTTTCTTAAGTAACCTCTTTATCATCGCAAAATCCAAGTTATCATCTAATACAATTATAAGTCCATTTCTGGTTAATTTAAAAGTAACTGCCTCTATCATTTGTAATTCTCTCCTTCTACATCATTGAATTATTTGTAACAATCGCCTTTGTTGAAATCTGATCTGCAGATTCCTTTAAGCCAAAATACTCTCTTAATACATCTAACACAATTGACGCAGTATATGTTCCGTGTACCCCGTTTTCTACCAAAGCACATATTGCAATCTCCGGCTCGTCAAAAGGTGCAAAACCGATAAACCAAGCATTATCCGCATTTGTTCCGCTAACCTGTACCGAACCAGTTTTTCCTCCGACTTTTATCGGGAAATTCTTAAAAGTATTATACGCTGTTCCGCTCGAATCGCCTGTAACAGACTCCATTCCAGCAAACACAGCATCTAACGTCTCTTTACTTATATTTAAATCTTCAGGGATCGCATCATTAGTATAATCAACTCCAAGCTCATTACCAAGATACGTCTCAATTTCATCACGCGATAAGATCTGACCGTCAGCAGTAACAACACTCTTTATAAGATGCGGTCTTACTCTATGACCGCCATTTGCCAAAATAGCCGCATATCTCGCAATCTGAATCGGCGTAAAAGAATGATAAGATTGTCCGATAGACGCACTTAAAGTTTCTCCGACTTTCCATTTTCTATTTTCCTTACTCTCAACATACTCCCTGCTGGCAACAATTCCTTCCTTCTCGCCTTCTAACTCTATGCCTGTCTTTTCACCAAGACCGAACTTTCTTGAATACTCTTCTATTTTATCAATTCCAATTGTCTCTCCAACAGTATAAAAGAAATAGTTACAAGAAGTTTTTATAGCATCAGCCACATTAACAGGACCATGCGTCCTTCCTGTGCTCCAAATCCAACACTTAGGCTGAGGAGACTTATATTTTGTATAAACACCCTCGTCAACAATAATAGTATCCGGAGTTATTACCTTCTCTTCAAGTGCTGCAATAGCAACTACCATCTTAAAAATAGAACCTGGCGAATACAATCCCATAATGTTTCTGTTAAACATAGGTTTTGTAGGAATATTTAATTTACTCCACTCCTCATTGGAAATTCCCTTCACAAATAAATTAGGATTATAATCCGGATAACTTGCCATCGCAAGGATTTCACCATCTTTAACATCAATAGCAATAACAACACCTGACTTTGCCTCAGGCGAGCCGTCAGCATATTTACCTGTTGCAATATCATTTATAGTAGTCTTTAGTGCATTCTCTGCAACCTTTTGGAGTTCCGCATCTAAAGTCAAATAAACCTGTGCACCTGCTTCCGTTCCCTCAGTCTGAGTATATGTATATTTTCCGTTTGCACTGACTTCAACCTTTTGCAATGAGTTCTTTCCCCTTAAAAATCTTTCCATAACGCTCTCTATACCACTTCTGCCAATATTATCATTAGTGGTGTATCCCTCGTCCTTTAACTCTTCATATTTTTCAGACGTAATCTTGCTTATATATCCTAATACATGACTTGCCAAATTATCATTTGGATATGTCCTTACAGGCTGTATCTCTACCGTAATTCCCGGGAACTCGTTAAACCTTTCTTCGAGCATAGCAACAGTCTCCTTACTAACATCTGTTGCCACTTCATAAGGTTTAAAAGTACTGTATCCAACCCTGTCAAGCTCATATCTTATCCCAATAATCTTCCTACAATCCTCAGTATCATAATTTTCTAGCTTATATCTTTTTCTGTAATCTTCAAAAACATCTTTAGCCGTGGCATTATCTGAAAATTTATTCCTTTTTTTCCACTTTATAACTTCTTCTTCAGTATCAAGTGAAAATCTTATCTCATCATTTTCAATTGTTATCGGAAAAGTATCACGATATACAACGTTATTTTCAATAAGCAGATTAACAAGATTAAGTATAAGATTATTACGTTCTTCCGTACTCATTGATTGCTTGTACATCAAAACATTATACGCATCACGATTAGTCGCCAAAATGGTACCATGTCGGTCTAGGATTTCCCCCCTTGGTGCAACAACCGTAAACTTTTTAGACGTTCTACTCTCTGATTGTTTTCTGTACTCCTGACCATGCACTATTTGCAAATTAAATAACTGAATTATTAAAATAATACCACACAAAATAACTCCTAAATTCAAAATTAGAATTCTAAAATCGTTATTTCCGTTATCTTTCAAAAAAAATCACCACACTTTATCTTCCAAATATCCTTCTATGAACCTCCACCCCAATATTTACTCTTAACATAAATGGATAAACTAACAATGCAACTATTGTATTTACCAACATCGAAAGCAATATATTGGTAATAAAATTTCCAAAACTAAAAGTCTGGCTATAAGCAAAAGTTCCGAATATATATACAATAATTTCATATACTGCACTGACAATTCCGGTAAATATAATCGCTACAAGGTAATTATCTTTAAAAAATCTTTTGTTGGATTGTCCCAAAATCATACCTATGTACATACATAAAAATGCGTACAAACCAATTGCCCGTCCTTGATTTAAATCAAGAAGAAGGCCTGAAAAAAATCCAACAGTTCCTCCAACTGTGCTCCCAAACAAAAAAGCCACACTGCAAACAATTACTAAAAGCAAATTCGGTGCAACACCACATATATTAAAATCGGGTATCAAAACAGTCTGTAAAACATAAGATATAATTATGATAAGTATAAGTTTAAAACTCTTCATTATTCCCTTACCCCCACATTATCAATAATTAAAACATCTCTCATCTTACTAAAATCAACGCCGGGTTCAATTATCGCATATTGCTTTTTTAAATTTTTGTCTTCTTCAACTTTCTTAATAGTTCCTATATAGATCCCCTTAGGGTATATACCGCCAATTCCAGACGTTTCTATTACATCTCCCTCTTGAAGTGTTACATCAGCCGGAACATATTTAAGTTTTAATAAGCCATCCTTAACTAATCCCATATCTCCGATCGTATTAACCAAATCCCCTGTCTTTGTAAGTGTTGCACTAACAGCATTTGAAACATCTAATATAGTAGTAACTTGACATGAAAAATCATAAACCTTAGTAACCTTTCCAACTAATCCGGAAGGCGTAAGCACAGTCATTTTTTCCTTTATTCCATCTCTACTGCCCTTATTAACTGTAATAACTTCAAACCATGTAGAATCTACCGAAATAATCTCAGCAGTAATAGCATTTGAAGTATCATATTTTTTTGTCAAATTAAGCATATCTCTCAACTCTTCATTCTCGATTCCCGCAATTTCAAGCTGTCTTACCTTTTCTTTAAGCTCAATATTTTCGGCAAGCAACTTTTCATTCTCATTAGCATACCTTTTCATTCCAACAAAAAAATCTATAGAACTCTTTACTTTATTGTATGGCCACTTTACAACTGACTGGATGGGAAGAAATACAGTATTTATAGCACGTTCAAAGAAATTCGGATTGCTTTTTGGTGTAACAGTAAGAGAAATAGAAACGATCAAAAGAGCTGTAACAACTATAACTAATGTTTTTTTACTAAACGGCACCTTAAATTTCATTTTCTATCCCTCCTAGACACAATTTCTATTTCATCCTTCTGCTTGTTAAAATATCTCTTAAAACATCTAAATTTTCCGCAACATTTCCGGCACCTACGACAACAGAATCTAAAGCATTTTCCGCAACCTTAACCGGCATTCCAGTTTCTTGGTTTATTAACTTATCTAACCCGCGAATTAAAGCTCCGCCTCCGGCAAGATAAATGCCTCTGTTCATTATATCCGCTGCAAGCTCAGGTGGAGTTTTTTCCAAAGTGTACTTTATAGCATCAACAATAGCGGATATAGGCTCACTCATGGCAATTAAAATTTCATTGGAATTAATCACAACATTTTTAGGAAGCCCGGAAACCAAATCACGTCCGCGAATATCCATCTTTTCTTCCTCGCCTATAGGATACGCACTCCCGATAGCTAACTTAATTTCTTCGGCAGTTCTTTCGCCTACCATCAAATTATGCTCTTTTTTTATATAATTTATAATTGAATCATCAATTTTCTCACCGGCGATCCTAATAGACTTAGAAACAACTATACCACCAAGCGAAATAACAGCAACCTCACTCGTGCCGCCACCAATATCCACAATCATGCTACCAGAAGCATCTTCTATAGGAAGCTTTGCACCAATTGCAGCTGCCATCGGTTCTTCAAGTAAAAAAGCTTCTCTTGCACCGGCTTGAAGTGCAGCTTCTTTTACCGCACGCTCCTCAACCTCGGTAACGCCTGAAGGAACGCAAATAACAACTCTAGGCTTTCCAAATAAACCGTCTTTGCAAACTTTTTTAATAAAATACTTAAGCATAGCCTGAGTAACCTCGAAATCTGCAATAACACCGTTTTTTAGCGGTCTAATTGCAACAATCGCCCCCGGAGTTTTGCCAACCATATCTTTAGCTTCATTCCCTACCGCCAAAACATGCTTAATCTTTTGATTAACAGCAACTACAGAAGGCTCTCTTAAGGCGATACCTTCCTCGCCGGCAACCTTTATCAAAGTATTTGCCGTGCCTAAATCTATTCCTATATCCTTCGTCCAAAACTTCATATAAAAACCTCCGCTCTACCACATCACAAATCAATTTCCCACTTAAACTTATTTAACATTCTTATACTAACAAATTTTCCCCCACCAACAACAATATGATCGAGAAGCTGGACTCTAAGCATCCGCCCCCATTCATAAATATTCTGAGTAGTTAAAACATCTTCCTGACTCGGTGTCGGATCTCCACTAGGATGATTATGTGCAATAATTATACTGGCACAGCCATATTCTATCGGCATCCTGAAAATATCTCTTGGCACTAAATTAACACAATTTAATCCACCAACTAAAACGGTCTCGTCCCTTTCCAACTGCCCCTTTGAATTTATCCCTATTACCTTAATTTTCTCCTGTTTTTCATTACCAAGCACATTAAGAAAATAATTTCCTGCATTAATAGGATTACGAATAAACGGTTTCTCAATAACTGATGAATTAATTCTGTTAGCTAATTCAAATGCTGCTTTTAAGACAATCCCCTTAACTCTTCCGATTCCTTTTATACCCGTCAAAGTACTCATGGAAACATTATTCAACGAGAAAATGTTACCATCAGCACAGCACTCTTTTATTACCCTCTGTGCCAACTGAACAGAAGTTTCATTTTTTGTACCGGACTTTAATATTATTGCCAAAAGCTCTGCATTAGATAGTGCCTTTTCCCCATAAGTCTCTAATTTCTCATAAGGACGCTCAAAAACCGGTAATTCTTTTATTGTATATCTTGTCATCTTTTCTCCATTTCTGCTAACCGGTCCTTAGCTATTTCACTTTCTAAAAATTCAAAAATATTATATATGTTTAAATTGGCAAATTCAATATTCTAACTCAAAATAGAAATTCTTTTTTATTGCTCATTTCTCTCGCCTTTTTAGAGGAATTTCCTATTACATAAGAATGTATAATAATCTATGATGTGAAACACTCTTTTTCCATATTTTAAGTTTCCTCAACTTCTCTCATTATCTATACCTCTTTTTTCTTTAGTATTTCTGCCTAGATAG
>CAZXFU010000012.1:0-22790 GCA_964640345.1 uncultured Eubacteriales bacterium | reverse complement strand
ATTGATTATTTTTGGGGTTGGGCTTTTAATGGTACTTAGTGCAAGTTCGCATTTAGGTGTGTTAAAGTACGGTTCACCATATTACTTTTTTATTCGTCAGTTTATTTTTGGTGTTGTTGGAATTTGTTTTATGCTTTTTCTGTCTCGATGGGATTATAAGTTTTACAAGAACTTTTCCGGCTTGATATTTTTTGTCGCAATTTGTCTTTTGGGGCTTGTTTTAATCCCGGGTGTCGGCTCAGGTGATGTGCGTGGTGCAAAGCGTTGGATAAATCTTGGATTTTTTAATTTGCAACCTTCTGAGATTGCAAAACTTGCAGTTATTATTTTTTTGTCCGCAAGAATTTCTATGAATCCTAAAAAGATTAAGTTGTTTTGGCGTGGACTATTTCTTTACTTAATGCTTATTTTTATTATTTTGGCACTTTTATACTTGGAACCTCACTACAGTGCTATGGGACTTATTGTTATTATTTCTGTTGTTATTTTGTTTGTTGGCGGAGCAAAGATAAGCCACTTTGTTATATTGGGAATTCCTGCGGTTCTACTTGGAGCTATAGGTATTTATGTGTCTGATTACAGATTAGATAGAATTATTGGTTTTACAGACCCATGGGCAGATATGAAAAATACCGGTTGGCAGGTTGTTCAGTCTCTTTATGCACTAGGTAGCGGAGGAATATTTGGACTTGGTTTGGGGCAAAGTAGACAAAAGTATTCGTATTTGCCTGATGCTCATAACGATTTTATTCTTGCTATTCTCGGCGAAGAATTGGGACTAATTGGAATGATTGTTATTATTGCGTTATTTATAATTCTTATATGGCGTGGTGTTGTTATTGCTACGAAGGCACCGGATATGTTTTCCGGTCTGCTTGCAACTGGTATAACGATGCTAATTGCGGTACAGCTTGTTTTAAATATTGCAATTATTACAGCCTGTTTCCCGGTTACAGGTATGCCGGTTCCGTTTATGAGTTATGGCGGAACTTCGATGATGATTTTTATGGCGGGCACAGGGATTTTGCTTAATATTTCAAGGCACTTACGAGCGGAGAAATAATAGGTGCATTTGAAGTAGTAAAAGAGAAGGAGTAATTTTTATGGCAAAATTAGTTGTTATTGACGGAAATAGTATAATGAACAGAGCTTTTTACGGACTCTCCGGAAAAAATATGCTTACTACAAAAAAGGGAGTCCCTACAAATGCTCTGTTTGGATTTCTTAATATTTTGTTCAAAATACTAAATGAAGATAATCCGGATTATTTAGTTGTTGCTTTTGATTTAAAAGCTCCTACTTTTAGACATAAGATGTATGAAGGATATAAGGCTCAGAGAAAGGGGATGCCGGACGAGCTTGCAGTTCAGATGCCGATAATAAAAGAAATTTTGGACGCGATGAACATTAGTAGAGTTGAGCTTGAAGGGTTTGAGGCTGATGATATACTGGGTACTCTTTCAAAGAAGGCAAAAAAGCTTGGAATTGACGTTATATTATTTACCGGAGATAGAGATTCTTTTCAACTTATCGGACCGGGTATAGCTGTAAAATTACCTGTTACAAAAAGCGGAAAAACCGAAACCGAGGTTTATAACGAAGAAAAAATTCGAGAAAAATATGGTGTTAATCCTATTGATTTGATAAATGTTAAAGGTTTGATGGGTGATTCGTCGGATAATATTCCGGGTGTCCCGGGAATTGGCGAAAAGACGGCACTTAGCCTTATTCAGAAGTTTAAGACTATTGAAAATTTGTATGAAAATATTGATGATGCTATAGTGAAGCCTAAAGTGAGAGAGGCGTTAAAGGAATTTCGGGATTTAGCCTTTATGAGTCGCACACTTGCCACTATAAATACAGTTATTCCTGTTGAGTTTAGCGAAGATTTTAAGGTACAGGAAGTTAATAATGATGAATTGTATGATATTTTTAATGATTTAGAGTTTTCTTCTTTTATAAAGAAGCTTAATTTGATTCGAGGAGAAAATAGTAAAATAAGTGCATTTGAACCGATTTTAGGGAGAAAATTGTATGATTTTGAAGTGTTAAAAGATATTAAGGAGTTTTCTTTTTTCTGTTCGGATAAAAAGCCGTATCAGGTCGGAATTTATTCGGATTTGGGGGCTTTTTGCTTTGAATCTAATGATAAAGAGTTATTATTAAAGAGTATTTTTGAGTGTGACGCGAAGAAATATGGGGCGTATACGAAACCTTTATTTATTGAGCTTAAGAATATGGGAATACAGCTTAAAAATTTAGTTTTTGATTTGGATATTGCCGAATATGTGTACGATGCTATAAATGTTTCGGGAAGTATTGAGAAGTTTTTTCTTAATAAGTATAATTTTGATATTAATTTGATTAAGGACATCGGAGAAAATCAAATTAGTTTGTTTGAAAACGTAAACAAAGTAGATAATAATAAGTATGTTTGTTCTATTGCAAAAGTAATTTGGGATTCAAAAGATTTTTATTTTGAAAATATTAAAAAGAATAATCAGGAAAAGTTGTTTTATGAAATAGAAATGCCTTTGATTGAAGTGTTGGCAGATATGCAGATTGCAGGTGTTAAAGTTGATAGAAGTTTATTAAAGAATTACGGTATTGAATTACAAGGAAAAATTGATGATTTGGCGAAGAATATTGTTATGCTTGCAGGAGAAGAGTTTAATATAAATTCCCCAAAGCAGCTTGGCGGGATTTTGTTTGATAAGTTAAAATTACCTGCACCTAAGAGGACTCAAAGGGGATATGCGACGGATGCGGATACTTTAGAAAAATTACGAGATGAACATCCTATTATTGATAAAGTTTTAGAATATAAGCAACTTGTAAAGTTAAAGTCTACCTATATTGATGGATTAGATGCGGTTATAAATCCGAATACAGGTCGGATTCACTCTAATTTTAATCAGACAATTACTGCAACTGGCAGACTTAGCAGTGCTGATCCTAATTTGCAGAATATTCCTGTTAGAATGGAAGCGGGAAAGAAAATTCGAGAAATGTTTATTCCGGAGAACGGATTTTTATATATTGATGCGGATTATTCTCAGATTGAGCTAAGAGTTCTTGCACATATGGCACAAGATACGGTTATGCTTGAGGCTTTTAATAATGATGAGGATATTCACACAGCTACTGCTATGCAGATTTTCCATGTTGAAAAAAAAGATGTTACACCAAAACTTAGAAGTCGTGCTAAGGCGGTTAATTTTGGAATTGTTTATGGGCAAGGCAATTATTCTTTAGGTCAGGATTTAAGGATTTCCAGAAAAGAGGCCGAAGAATACATTAATTCGTATTTTGAACATTTTAAAGGAATAAAAGAATTTCAAGATAACAGTGTAAAAAATGCGAAATTAAAGGGTTACGCCGAAACGATTTTTCATAGGAGAAGGAATTTGCCTGAGATTAAGTCAAGTAATTTTAATATTCGTTCTTTTGGTGAGAGAATTGCGATGAATATGCCGATTCAGGGAAGTGCTGCGGATATTATAAAGATTGCGATGATTATGGTTAATAATAGATTAAAAGATATGAAGTCAAGGCTTATTTTGCAGGTACACGATGAACTTATTGTTGAAGCTCCTTATGACGAAGTAGAAGATGCTAAAAAGATTGTTGTTGAATGTATGGAAAATGCAGTAAAGCTAAGTGTTTTACTTAAAGTTGATGCAAATGTTGGCAAGAGTTGGTTAGAAGCTAAGTGAGAAAGGACAGTTTACATTGGCGAAGAAAAAAAGAGGTTGTTTGTACGGACTTGGGAACATTTTTTCTGTGTTACTTTGCTTTATTTTATTGGGATTTGTGTTTTACAGTCTTTTTAATGCGGATAAATTTTATAAAAATAGGTATCCGCTTGTACATAAAGATATTGTTGAGAAGTATTGCAATTTGTATAATGTTGATGAATATCTTGTACAGGCGGTTATTCGGACCGAGAGCTTTTTCGATGAAAATGCTGTATCTTCTAAAGGTGCAATAGGGCTTATGCAGATTATGCCTGAGACCGGTTCTTGGGTTGCTGAAAAACTTAATTTAGAAAATTTTTCTTCCGAGGACTTGTTTGATTATGAAAAAAATATTATGATTGGTGTATGGTATATCAGTTTTTTATCTGATAAGTTTGACGGAAATTTTAATAGCATTATTGCGGCTTATAATGCGGGCCCTACGAATGTTTCAAAGTGGCTTGCAAAGGAGGAGTTTAGCAGTGATGGGGAAAATTTGAAAGATATACCTTTTTTGGAGACGAAGAAATATAGCGAGAAAGTTAGTTCGGCTTATGAAATGTATTTAAGGATATATTGTAATGCTTAAGATTAGTTGTTGAAAGATATTTAGTAATGTTTTTAGAAATAAGTCGTTAAATTATTTTAAAGTGAGGGCTTATTATGCAAAATGAGGTTATTTCAGATGCAAGAAAGAGAATTCTTGATTTAGTTGATGAAGGAAGTTTTGTGGAAATTGATGCTTATGTGGCAACCGGCGTTGTTATTGGGTATGCAACCGTTAACAGTCGCCCCGTATGTGTTTTTTCACAAGATGGTGCTGTTATGTCGGGAGCAATGACGTTAAGCAGTTCCGAGAAGATTTGTAAAATTATTGATACGGCTGTAAAAAACGGTGTGCCAATTATAGGGTTTTATGATTCTATGGGAGTTAAGATTGATGAAGGGACAGAGATTTTTGTTGGAATACAGAAGGTTTTATCAAAGCTTGCAAATGCTTCGGGAGTCATACCTGAGATTGCTGTCGTTTCCGGGGTTGTAAGTGGTATCTCGACGTTTGGAGTTAGTTTTAGTGATTTTGTGTTTATGACTAAAGAAAAGAGTAAGATGTTTATATGCGGTCCGCAAGCACTTACTGCGGTTAATGGTAAGACGGCTTTGCTTGAAAGTTATGCAGGTGCAGAGGTTCATTTTGAGAGAACGGGCAGTTGTCAGGTTATGTGTTTAGACGAAAAGGAGTGCACCGAGAAGATACGAGAGCTACTAAGCTTTTTACCGGATAATAACTTGGCGGATTGTGATTTGGTGGAAGTCGATGATGATAACAGAATTTGTGATGAGTTAAGTTTTGAAAATGTAGATGTTTTTAATGTTATTAATACTGTTTGCGATAGCAATAAATTCTTTGAAATTAGTGGCGGTTTTGCCAAGAATATTGTTACCGGATTTGGGAGAATTGGCGGAAAAGTTGTCGGGATTGTGGCTAATAACAGGGCTTGTTTAGAAGGAAAAATCGATATTGACGCAACGACTAAAGCTTGTAAGTTTGTGAAGTTTTGCGATTCTTTTAATACCCCTATTGTTACTTTTATAGATAATGACGGTTTTTTTGTGTCGTTAGAAGAGGAGCTTAAGGGAATTGTTAAGAAGAGTGCCGGTCTTTTATTTGCTTATTCGGATGCGACAGTTCCAAAGATTAATGTGATTTTTGGAAAAGCGTTTGGAGGAGCTAATTTGATGATGGGAGCCTTGCCGGATATTGTTTTTGCATGGAAAAATTCAAAAATATCTGTTATTAATCCGCAAGGTGCTGTTAATATTTTATACAATGAAGATATTGCTGATGCTGAGTCGCCTGTTGAATTTAGAAAAGAAAAATTAAAGGATTATATGGAAAATGATGCTAATCCTTGTAAGGCTTCGGGGTTTGTTGATTTGGTTATTTCGCCGGCTGAGACCAGAAAGAGGATTGTTAATGCGTTAGATATGTTTTCGGGAAAAAGGGAGATTAAATCTGTAAGAAGACATGAGAGTGCTTCTTTTTAAGGGGTTTTTGTATGTATAAAATTAATATTTTGAGCGAGTGTAATGATGAGTTAGTTAGAGTTGCGATTATTGCGGCGGTTAATGAGATTTTATATTCAGACAGTAATTTCTTTGTTACAAGAATGAAACATGGAAAAATTAATGCTCCTGTTTGGAATACGTTTTCGCGTCAAGAGAATTTAAATAACAAGTTTTAGACTTTATGAAAGGGTGGAAAGTATGAAAAAATTCTTAAAGGTTACTGTTAATGGCAGTGTTTATGACGTTATGGTTGAAGATGTGAATGAAAATGATGTTAAGACTGAGGCTGCTCAACCTAAAGTTGCTGAAAATGTAGTAAAAGAAGAGAAAAAAGAGGAACCTGTTGTTGTACCGAATAAAGAAGGAAATATTAAAGTTTTGGCACCTATGCCGGGAAGTATTTGGAAGATTAAAACTTCTGTTGGCACAAAGGTTCAAAAGCATGAAGTTTTACTTATTTTAGAGGCTATGAAGATGGAAAATGAAATTGTTGCACCTGAGGCAGGAACTGTTACAGCTATTTTGGTTAAAGAAGGCGATTCTGTTGAACCCGGTAAGATAATGGTGGAGATGCAATAAAATTTTATTGCATTTTGCAAAAGAATGGTTTAATATAGTAAAGTAATATTATAAGGAGGTGTGTTGTTATGGCATACAGAATTACTGATAAATGTATCAGCTGCGGAGCTTGTGCTGCAGAATGTCCTGTTAGCTGTATTTCTGAAGGCGAAGGACAATATGTTATTGATGAAAATACTTGTATTGAGTGTGGAAACTGTGCAAATGTTTGCCCTGTTGGAGCTCCGGAACAAGCGTAAGTCCTTATTGATAAGAAAATACCGTGGGAGTTTGTAGATTAAACTATATAACTTTTGCGGTATTTTTTTTGTTTTAAATTTTATGTAATAAGAAATCTTTTTATTGGACAAACTAATAATAAAATTTTTTGAGGAGGTTGTTATGTTTTTTTCATTTCGTACAGATTTAGCGGTTGAAATGCGTGATGCGTATAAAAAAGCTCAACAGACTGATGTACCCGGTGTCAGTTCAGAAGAAGAAGAAATAGATGATGTTAAAATTACAAGGGTAAAGATAGAGACAGAAGAGGGAGCCGGACATATTGGAAAGCCTGTTGGCAATTATGTTACGTTAGATGCTCCTAAGATTAAGCTAAATGATGCTGAAACGAATGAGCGAATTTATAAAGTTTTGGCAAGAGAGCTTAGAAAACTTACCGGTACAGATATAAAGCAATCCGTTTTAGTGGTAGGGCTTGGCAACCAAAATGTCACACCGGATGCTCTTGGGCCTAAGGTTGTTCAAGATGTTGAGGTTACACGTCATATTTTAGAGTATGCACCGGATATTTTAAATCGTCCGGTAAGGTCGGTTAGTGCAATTTCGCCCGGGGTTTTAGGAACTACGGGAATGGAAACGAGTGAGGTTGTTCGCGGCGTTATAGATAAAATTAAGCCGGATTTTGTTATTGCGATAGATGCACTTGCTTCGAGAAAATTAGAGAGAATTAGCACTACAATTCAAATTGCGGATACCGGAATAATTCCGGGTTCCGGAATTGGGAATAAGAGAATGGCTATGAGTAAGGAAACTTTAGGAGTACCTGTTATAGCGATAGGTGTGCCTACAGTTGTTGATGCTGCTACAATGGCAAATGATACAATTGAACTTATGCTGGAGAATATGGATAAAAACACTTCACAAAGTACAAATGATTATGATAGAATAAAACCGATGGAACAAGATGAGAAATATGGTTTGATAAAAGAGGTTTTAGAACCGTACGTTGGAGACTTAGTTGTTACTCCAAAGGAAATAGATGAAATTATAGATAGTGTGTCTGATGTTGTTTCACAGGGTATAAATTATGCTCTTTTAGCGGAGCAAGTCTAGATTTATGGAGTGAGGTAAATATGAATTTAGCAGTTATTGGAGATTCAAAGTTTGAAAAGGTTTTTGATGAGATTTTACCTAAGGATGATTATTTTATTGCTAGGATTAATAATAAAGAATGTGCTTTTTTTACTGAAAATTGTGATTTGAATGTTATAAAAAGCATTGGTGCAAATAGAGTTTTAGAGATTACAAATGACGAAATTGACAGTAAAAGGGCAAGCATTTTAGAAGATATGGGGCTTATGTATTCAGGCTTTTCTGTCAGTGGGAAAGATGAATATATTAGGCCTCTGATTGAGGTTGCAATTAGTTCGTCTTCTGCTTTAACGTCTACAGGTCTTACAGACAGAGAAAAAGAAGTGCTAGGCTTACTTGGAAGCGGAATGACAAATAAAGAAATTGCAAAGAAATTATTTCTAAGTGAAAAAACAGTAAAAAATCATCTTAATAATATTTTTAAAAAAATTGATGTGGCGGATAGAACCAATGCTGCTTTGTATGCTGTTAGAAACGGTATGGCTTAGAGGAGGATATATATGGTAAATGAAATTAAAAAAGAAGACATAGAAATTGCAAACGCAATTGAAGCAGAGCTTAATCGCCAGAGGAAAAATATTGAACTTATTGCAGCGGAAAATATTGTAAGTAAGGCTGTTTTAGAGGCTATGGGAAGTATTCTTACAAATAAATATGCGGAGGGATATCCCGGCGAGAGACATTATGGTGGTTGTGAATGTGTTGATATTATTGAAAATTTAGCAATAAAAAGAGCAAAAGAGCTTTTTGGTGCTGAATATGCTAACGTTCAGCCTCATTCCGGTGCACAGGCTAATATGACTGTTTATTTTGCAGTATTAAAGCCGGGAGATACCGTCCTTGGAATGGATTCGACACATGGCGGGCATATTACTCATGGAAGTAAGGTTAATACTTCAGGTAACTTATATAATTTCGTTACATATGGTATAAACCCGGTTACATATACTATTGATTATGAAGAGGTTAGAAAAAAGGCACTTGAGTGCAAGCCTAAGTTAATTGTTGCAGGTGCAAGTGCGTATCCCAGAGAAATTGATTTTAAAAAATTCAGAGAAATTGCTGATGAGGTTGGGGCGTATCTTATGGTAGATATGGCTCAGATTGCAGGTCTTGTTGCTGCGGGGCTTCATAATAATCCGGTAGAGTATGCACATTTTGTTACGACAACTACACATAAGACATTAAGGGGACCGCGTGGCGGAATGGTTTTATGTAAGAAAGAGTTTGGGAAGGCTATTGACAATGCTTTGTTCCCGGGAGTTCAAGGCGGTCCTTTGATGCATGTTATTGCCGGTAAGGCTGTTTGCTTTAAGGAAGCTTTGATGCCTGAGTTTAAGGAGTATCAAAAACAAGTTATATTAAATTCTAAGAGACTTGCGTTAGAACTTATGAATCGTGGCTATAAGATATTAACGGACGGAACGGATAATCATTTAATGCTTATGGATTTAAGGGGAACAGGTATTACAGGAAAAGATGCTGAGAGTATGCTAGATAAAGTCAGAATAACTGTTAATAAAAATGCCATTCCTTTTGATACAGAGGAGCCGGCGATTACTAGCGGTTTAAGAATTGGAACTCCAGCCGTTACTACTAGGGGAATGAAAGAGGAAGATATGGTGGAAATTGCTGAGTTTATTGATTTGATATTAAAGGACTTTGAAGGTAATAGGGATTTTGTGATAAGGGGAGCAGAGGAGCTTTGTGAAAAGTATCCTATATATTATCAATAAGAAATAAGCCTTAGGTTTAGCTAGCTTGCTAAGTTTGAGGCTTATTCCTATTTTTCGATTTCTTTTACAAATTAGAAAGTAATATTTGATACCACTTTGAATAGTATATATTAAAAGGAGTGATATAATGGGACTTGTATTTACTTTCATAGGTACGATAATCGGTGCCGGTTTTGCATCGGGGCAGGAGATTAGAAAATACTTCGCGGATTTTGGAATATACGGCTTGTTTGGTATTATTTTGGTTTCGGCATTGCTTATTTTTATCGGGGAAAAAATTATGCTTATGGGATATACAAGTAAAGCAGATTCGTATGAGGATATTTTGGCGTATGGCTTTAGATGTAAATTTGGTAAGGTTGTAGATTTTCTTTTGGGATTTTTCTTGGTTGCTACTGCCAGTACTATGTTTTCCGGTACAGGGGCTTTTTTTAATCAGGTTTGTGGTGCTCCTTTTGTGGTTGGAACTTTGATTATGGCTATTGTTTCTTTTTTTGTTACGATTTTAGGTATAAAGGGAATTATGAAGGTTAGTTCTGTTATTGTGCCTGTTTTGATATTGCTTACGTGTGTTATTTCGATTTCTTCTTTTTCCGGTGGATTTGATTTTAAGTTGATTAGTGAAAGTAATTCGCTATTTCCTGCTTTTATTTCTGCAATTATATATGGGGCGTACAATATTATAATGGGATTATCTGTTTTGCCTGTTTTAGGCAGCAGTTCAAAGAATAAGGGCGAAATAAGGGTAGTGTCTGTTATTTCCGGTTTGATTATTGGAATTTTTGGAATTATAATATACTTTGCACTTTTAGTAAATTATGATAAAATACAAAATGCAGAGATCCCTGTTGCAATTTTAGCCGAATCTCGGTATGGCGTAGTTTACGGCGTTTCGTTTATAATTGCCGTTTTGACTACTGCTGTTGGGTGTTTATATGGAGTTTATACAAGGTTTAATAAGAACGTTACGGCTTTTTTCGGCATATGTGCAGTGGCTTGTGTTATTAGCTTATTTGGATTTTCTACACTTGTTGCTAAGCTTTATTATGCTATGGGAATTTTTGGAGTTTTTTTGATTACAATGCTTTTAGTAGGGTATAATAAGAGGAGAATAAACAGAAAGGATAAAGAAAATGAGATTTGAGGAGCTAAGAGAAAAGTTTGACAATATTTCATATGATAGTTTTACATATAAAGAGAATGAGAATGATTTGGAGATAAATTATTTTTATTCTTTAGGCGAATATAGTTTTACTCATAAGATTTCTATTTTAAAGAAGAAGTTTTTTTCTTTGGGGAATGCAAATGAAAGAGACATTTTTTTGTTTAATTTGGGAATGGCGGAGCTTATAAGTTATTATAAGCTTGCTTGTCCAAAGAGAGTTATTTTAAGGGCGGGGGCGTTGGACGAAGAGCAGAAGGCGTTTTGGAAAAAGCTTTTTTATAATGGACTTGGCGAGTTTAGGTTTGTTAATAATATAGATGTTTCTTTTGATGATTTTGTTAGTTTTGAGAATGCTACAAAGCTTCAGTTTAGGAAATCTCAGTTTAGCAATGTGTCAGGAAATTTGGTACCTGTCGGTGGCGGAAAGGATTCTATTGTGACGCTTGAGTTATTAAAGGCACAGGGCGAAGAAAATACGTGCTTTATTGTAAATCCAAGGGGAGCGACGATTGATACGGTAAAGGTTGCCGGATATAAAATGGATGATACTGTTGAGGTTATTAGAAAAATCGATCCGTTATTGATAAAATTAAACGGCGAAGGTTTTCTAAACGGACATACTCCTTTTTCTGCATCTTTAGCTTTTTTAGGAATTTTTTGTGCTCTGCTTTCTAATAAAGAATTTGTGGTTTTATCTAATGAAAGCAGTGCAAACGAGGCAACCAACGAGGAGACGGGTGCAAACCACCAGTATTCTAAGTCGCTTGAGTTTGAATTGGATTTTGTTAAGTATGTTGAAAAGTATATTAATTCACATATTAAGTATTTTAGCTTATTACGTGGTATGCGAGAGATTGATATTGCAAAGAAGTTTGCGGGGTATAAAAAGTATCATAAGATTTTTAGAAGTTGTAATGTGGGCAGTAAAAATGGAAAAAATGAATGGTGTTGTAAATGTCCGAAATGCTTATTTGTTTATTTAATGCTTGCTCCTTATCTTGAAAAAGCCGAACTTATAGAGATTTTTGGTAAGGATTTGTTAAATGATACGGAGCTTAAAAAGTATTTTGATCAGCTTACCGGAAAGGAAAAGACGAAGCCGTTTGAGTGTGTCGGAACAAGGGCTGAGGTAAATGAGGCTGTTAATTTGCTTAGAGAAAAATATAAAAACGATTTGCCGATACTATTAAAATGATTTTAGCGGGGAGTTAATATGATAGATATAATTTCAGATATTAGAGATTTTTTAAGAAATAAGTCGATTTTGATACTGGGTTTTGGAAGGGAAGGAAAGTCTACTTATAATTTTATAAAAAAGTATGTAAATTATACTGAACTTGCGATTGCGGATAAAAATAAGCCTGAATGTGACGAGAAGGTTTATTTTGGGGATAATTATTTAGAGGCGGTAAAAGATTATGATATTGTTATAAAATCGCCGGGTATTCCTTTTTTTGATATACCAACTGATGTTTTTGTTACTTCCGAGACCGAGCTTATGCTTATGGCAAATCGAAAGAATATGATCGGAATAACGGGTACAAAGGGGAAGAGTACGACTTCGTCTTTGATTTTTTGTATGTTAAAAGATGCAGGAAAAAATGTTAAATTAGTTGGGAATATTGGCGTTCCTATGTTTGAATGCCTTGAGGAGATATCTGACGATACTTTGCTTGTTTGCGAGATGTCATCTCATCAACTTGAGCGTGTAAAATATTCGCCTCATATTGCCGTTATACTTAATATTTTTGAGGAGCATTTGGACCATTATCTGAGTTATGAAGATTACCAACTTGCTAAAGTCAATATTTTTAGGCATCAAAAGAAAGATGATATTGTTATATACTCTAATGAAAATCAGATGGTTTGCAGTTATATAAATAAGTGTGCTATTGGGAAAAAGTTTTCTTTTCCGTATGATTATGATGCTAAAAGTAATTTGATTGGGGAGCATAATAAGAAAAACATAATGGCTGCACGTCTTGTGGCACGTGCATGCGGTGTTGATGAAAATTCAATAAAAAAGAGCATAGGTGAGTTTAAAGGATTACCTCACAGATTAGAGTTTATAGGGGAGGTTGATGGCGTTAAATATTATAACGATTCTATTTCAACAATTCCCGAAGCTACAATTATGGCAATTAAAAGTTTAGAAAATGTAGAAACTGTATTAATTGGCGGACTTGACAGGGGAATTCATTACGAAAAATTAACTGAGTTTTTAGAAAAGTCGGATGTTAAGAACATTATTTTAATGTACGATACAGGACGTAGAATAGAGAAAATGTTAAAGCGAGATGGTGTGTACTATGCTGAGGATTTAAAATCTGCGGTTAGTTTGGCAAAGAGGATAACAGAAAAAGGGAAAACCTGTCTTATGTCTCCGGCTGCTGCAAGTTATGGCTTTTTTAAGAACTTTGAGGAACGCGGAAAAGCTTTTGAAACCTTTGTAAAGGAAGGAAATTCGTAATGAATATTGAAAAAATTGTTTCAGATGTTTCAGTTGACAGGATTGATAAATTTGTGGCAGAGAAGCTTGATATATCAAGGAGCAGAGTACAGAAGTTAATAGAGGACGGCTTTGTAACGATTGATGGCATGGCTGTAAAGGATTCACAAAAAGTTGCTGCCGGACAGGTTGTTATGGTGGAAATCCCGGATGCAAAGCCTGTAAAAATAGAGGCTGAGGATATAAAACTTGATATCTTATATGAAGATGATGATGTTTTGGTTGTAAATAAGCCCAAAGGAATGGTTGTTCATCCGGCTAACGGAAATCAGACGGGGACTTTGGTCAACGCTGTTATGGCACACTGTAAAGATAACTTATCCGGGATAAATGGGGAAATTAGACCGGGAATTGTTCATCGTATTGATAAGGATACGTCAGGTGTTTTGGTTATTGCAAAAAATGATAAAGCACATATTTCACTTGCGGCTCAACTTAAAGAGCACAGCATGACAAGGGTGTATATTGCGATTGCAAGAGGCGTTTTTAAGGAGAGCAGCGGCGTTATTGATGCTCCTATCGGAAGAAATCCCAATGATAGGAAAAAGATGAGCGTTGTGAAAAACGGCAGACATGCAGTTACACATTATAAAGTTATTAAGCAACTTGATGATTGTACGATTTTAGAGGTAAGACTTGAGACCGGAAGAACGCATCAAATAAGGGTACATATGGCATATATAGGACATCCGCTACTCGGAGATTTTATATATAGCTCGGGGAAAAATAAATATGGATTTGTCGGACAAGCACTACACGCAAAAACGCTCGGATTTATTCATCCGAGCAACGGTAAATATATGGAATTTTCGTCTAGTCTTCCGGAAGAGTTTGAAAAATTGCTTGCCAAATAGCTTCTAAATTGTCTTTTTTTGAGGAAGATACAGGAATTATATCGACTTCTTCCGGGCAGTTTAGCTCGTCTTGAATTACTTTGCAGTATTCGGGAATTTTTGTTATTGCGACTTTATCCGCTTTAGTCGGTACAATGATAAAATTCAAAGCTGAATTTATCAAATAATCATACATCATTTTATCGTCGGCAGACGGTTTATGGCGTATGTCGACAAGCATTACGATAAGTGCTATGTTTTCACGCGTTTTTAGGTATAAATCTATAGACTTGCTTATTTTTTCGGATTTTTCTTTTCCCATTACAGAGAAAGAATAACCCGGCAAGTCAACAAAGTATAATTTATTATCTATGTTGAAAAAGTTTATTTGCTGAGTTTTTCCGGGGGTTGAGCCGACATAAGCAAGATTTTTCCTGTTTAGCAGTGCGTTTAAAATAGATGATTTACCGACATTTGAACGTCCTACGAATATTATTTCCGGAAGATTGTTTTTCGGAAATTGAGAAGATTTTACAGCAGATATTTCAAATTTTGTATTATGAATATTTATTTTCATTTTTTTACCACCTTTATTTATGCAATATAAATATTTTAGCACATAAGGAGAATTTATGGAAGAATTTTTTATGAGAGAGGCTCTAAAAGAGGCTAAAAAAGCATATAAAAAGAAAGAAGTGCCGATTGGTGCGGTTATAGTTTATAAGAATAAAATAATATCACGAGGATATAATTTAAGGGAGAGGAAAAACAATGCTATTTTGCATGCGGAAATTGTGGCAATTGAAAAAGCCTGTAAGAAATTAAAATCCTGGAGACTTGATGAATGTGACTTATATGTAACGCTTGAACCATGTTCTATGTGTTCCGGTGCAATAATTAATTCAAGAATAAAAAATATTTTTTTTGGAGCACATGACCCTAAGGCAGGGTGCGTAGATTCCAAAGTTCGCTTGTTTGAACCCGGACTTTTTAATCATGATGTAAATGTTGTTGGAAATGTTTTGGAAAGTGAATGTGCACAACTTTTAAAGGACTTCTTTTCAGAGCTTAGAAAAGTTGACAAGAGAAAAAAAATATAATAAAATCAAATAGGTAAAAGTTGGAGGTGTAGAAAGTGAATAAACGAGCAAGAAAAAAAAGAACAAAAAGAATAGCAAAAGCAGCTTGCTTTGCATTAGCTATGGCTACATTTTCTGCAGTTATTTATGCAATGCAATTAAAAGAAGTTAATATAAATTATTTAGGAAACAACATATCATTTAAAACATTCGCAAGTACCGTATCCGGTGCGTTAAAAGAGCAGAATATAGATGTTAGTGAGGATCAGGAGATATCTGTTGATATGTCAGGAAAGCTGGAAAAAAGTAATCTGTTTTCAATAACGGAAAAGCCTATTGTTTTGGCAATGGCTATGCCGGAAGAAAAACATATAGAAGAAGTTGTAACTTTAGAACCTGAAAAGAATGTTCAAATAGAAAAAGAGGAGAATGCAGAAAGAAGTGCTTCTGTAAAAAAGTCTACTAGTGCTACTTCACGTGGTGCTGCAAGAACAACTTGGGGACCTGATGTTATTCAAAAAGAAGAAGGAGTTTTAGAAGCAGCTGACGGTACGCTTATTGAGTATGAAGGGGTTTTACAGCTCGAAGCCACTGCATATTGTTCTTGTTATGACTGCTGTGGAAAGTATCCGGGAAATAAATGGTATGGAATTACTGCCACAGGAACTAAAGCTAAGGTTGGAACAATTGCTGTTGATCCTAAAGTTATTCCTTTAGGCACAAAGGTATATATTGAAGGGTTAAACGGTGCAAAGAATTATGGGTATGCTACTGCCGAAGACACAGGCGGAGCTATTAAAGGCGGAATAATCGATTTGTATTTTAATACGCATAAAGAAACCATTAATTGGGGAAGACAACAAGTTAAGGTTTATATATTAAAAGACACTTCACAAAGCACCTTGGCTTTGGCGGAGTAAGTTGGATGAGAAAAAGACGGTAAAAGTGCTACCGTCTTTTTCTCATCCAACTTATTCTTTTCTCATGTAAAATTGCTTTTGCCTCCTTGTTTTTTGGGAGATTTACCGTATTCCCGTTTATCTCACTGAGCATTTTTTGCCCTAAATCATAAAAGCTTAGTTCAGGATTTTTAGAGTCAACTTTGGCAATAATTTCAAGTTCGCTTAAATATTTTGAATTTCTTTCTAAAAAATCAACCTTTTTTGCGATCGACATCTCATTAAATAGTCCGGCACGCATATGTTCTTTTACAGTAACAACGGCCAGTTTCTTCCAATTGTTTGGAGTTTTTAATCTGTTACAAAGAGTTTGTACCGGTTCTACACCGTTTTTTTCATGCATATAATGGTGTGGCAAGATTTCTTTTGATGTTTTTGCTTTCCCTAGGTCGTGAGTTAATGCTGCAAAGCGAGTTTTAACGTCATTAGTTAGTTTTGAAACTTTATCTAGGACATCCATAGAATGGTTATATGCGTCGCCTTCCGGATGATATTTAAGTGGTTGGCTAACACCTATTAAATCATTGATTTCTTTAAAATGTATATCTAACAGTTCACATTCTTTTAATGTATTAAAAAATACTGAAGGTTTTTCACTTTTTAATGCTTTATTTAATTCCTCAAACACTCTTTCAGCAGATAATGCGGACAATTCTTTTTTCATTGATTTTATAAATTTTTTTGTCTCATCGCTTACTGCAAAATTAAATCTTGAAGCAAATTGTGCGACTCTATATACTCTTAGTGGGTCTTCAGTAAAATGGCTTGATGTTGCACGTATTATTTTATTTTCTATATCTTTTACACCGTTAAAAGGGTCTATTAATTCATCTGTAAGTACATCTAAGGCAATGCTGTTTATTGTTATATCCCTTCGCATTAAGTCGTCGGTTATTGAGATGTTTTTTATGTTATAAGAAAAGCCGTTATGACCTAAATCGGTTTTTACTTCTTTTCTTGCAAATGCAAATTCATAGTCATAAAGTTGAAAAACAGGGAAAAAATTGCCTTTTAGAAAGGCTTCAGGGAAAAGATTAAGAAATTGTTCTTTTGAAATTCCAACTACACAAAAATCTATGTCCTTTGAGGGATTATTCATGATTTTATCACGTACATATCCACCTACATAGTATAATCTTCCGCCGTTTTTGTTTATTATTTTCGCAATTTTTTTTATTTCCATGTTTTTATCCCTTCTGGCTATTATAGGAATTTTTTTAAATTGTATCATTATTTTGAAACATATACAATTTGTTATTCGTCTAATGAATATAAAATGTTTAATTACCGGAAAAGAAAGGGGAGACTTAGTTATGAAAAAAATTGTCGCAGGGGTTGTATCAGCGTGTATTGCGTTTAGTCCGGTTGTTACACCTGCATTTGCAAAAGAAAGTTTTATGTCGATTTCAAGTAGTAGTGAGAGCAGTACTGATTCTGAGACGTTAAAGAGTGTTATATTAATGGCGAAAGAAAAAATCGATATTCCAAGTGATTTAACAGAGTTTAGTTATAGGTTTAATTCTTCTAATAATAAGTATTCGAAAAGCCAATATTGGAGCTTGACTTGGCGAGATAAAGATAATGATAAGAGCGTAAATGTGAAAATTACAAGCGACGGTCACATTTTAGATTATTCATTATATGATTATAATAAAGAAAATTCTAAACCTACATATTTAAAAGAAGAACTAACGGAAAATGTTCTTAAGTTTATAGAAAAGGTTGTTCCTGAAGTTTCTGGGAAAATAAAGTTAAAAAGTTCGGAATTTTCAGGCGTTTATTCGGGAGCATATTCGTATGTTTTTGAGAGGATTGAAAACGGTGTTAAAATGCCGGACAATACGGTTACAGTAAGTGTTGATTATGAGACAGGTGCTGTAAAATCACTTAATGTGAACTGGACTTTTGATGTGCTAATTCCGGATGCTGAGGTTAAAATTTCCATTGATGAAGCTAGAGAAAAGATCGGCGAAAAGGTTAATATGGAATTAAAATATATGAATAGGGAAGAGGAAAAGGACGGCAAGAAATTTACAAAGGCTTATTTGGTTTATGTACCGGATAAGAGCTATGTTGCTGTTGACGCAAAAACAGGCGAGATATATGAAACTCATGATGATTTCTTAGATATGTCAGAGTATGCGTTGGATCAGAAAAGTTTCGCAAATTTGGAAACGGCAGCAGATTCTGCGCTTACTGAGCAAGAAATTATAAAACTTGAAGAAATGAAGGGGTTAATTACTAAAGTGCAGGCTATTTCTGCTGTTACTTCAAAGAGAGATGTTTTACTTCTTGATGAAAATGCAAAAGCAGTTAATGCAAGCCTTATTCAAAAATATGATTATAGAAATAAAGTTGAGGGAGAGTATATTTGGAATATTAGTTTTAGTGATCCAAGAGATGTAGATTATGACTCCGGAGACACATATAGAGCATATTCCAGTGCTACAGTTGATGCAAAAACAGGGAAGTTAATTTCTTTTTATTCAAGTGTTAGAGGTTATTATGACAGTGAGTCAAAAGAGTGGGAAACAGTTAATGTAAAATATACTAATGAAGAGTGTGAGGATATTTTTGAAAAATTTGCAAAAAGTTTAGAGGCTGAGAAATTTGCAAATACAAAACTTTCTGATTCAAATGATTTCGGCTATTTATTAAAGTATGTTA
The DNA here is from genome assembly GCA_964640345.1 of uncultured Eubacteriales bacterium. Classification (GTDB taxonomy): domain Bacteria; phylum Bacillota; class Clostridia; order TANB77; family RGIG9151; genus RGIG9151. Next base: position 4,088 of record CAZXFU010000012.1, on the reverse strand, counting down.
ATGAAGAGCCTGTTTACGGAGGATATCTATATGATTATTCAAGGGTTAATGAAGGGATTGAATATTCATACAATAAGATATCCGGTGCTGTAGATGGTGTTACCGGCAAGATATATTCTTATAATGTTAATTGGACGGACGATGTTGAGTTTGAATCGCCAAAAGGTATAATGAGTAAGGATGAGGCATATAAGGCTTATTCTGAAAAAGACGGTTTTGAGTTAGTTTATGAAATTAATAATAAACATTATATAGAAAATAATCCTGAACAAACAGATTATTATGATTATTCTGATTTGTATGCTTTGGAAAAAGAAGTAAGATTAGTTTATAGGACTGACATTTCTCCTCAATATATTTCTCCATTTACCGGAGAACAGTTAGATTATTCCGGAAAGGTTTTTGAGGATAAGACCGAAAAGAAATATGATGATATTTTGGGTTATTGGGGAGAGAGAAGTATTAAGTTGATTACAGACATGGGGTATTCTTTTGAAGGAAATGAATTTTTACCGAATAAGGCAATTTCGAAAGAAGAATTTATTGGTTTATTGCAAGTTGTCGGAACGTATATAGATGAAGACAAATATGAAAATTTGGAGAAAATCACAAAGCTTGATGCGATTAAAATGCTTGTTGACAGGCTAGGACTTGATAAGGTTGCAAAACTTTCTGAAATATATACTATGCCTTTTAGTGACGATGTTAGCAGAGAAGACATTGGGTATTTGGCGTTGGCAAAAGGACTTGGGATAGTTAGTGGAGACGGTAATAATATATGTAATCCCGGTAAAGAATTAAGCAGGATTGAGGCTGTTTGTATGGCATTGCAATTTGCAAATGTTAAGTAGGATTGTGTAAAAATAGGTAAAAAATACCGCAGAGGTATATTAACGCTGCGGTATTTTTATACAAGTATATTGGGTTTACAATGCTCAGGAAGAAGCTCTTGCCTTTGAAGCCTTTCTAACTTATCTTCTAATTCAAACAAGATTATATCGAGTTCCGGTTTATGCGGAATTCGCTTTGCTTCGTCTAAATATACATTAGCCTTTTCATATTCTTCTTTATACATACATATTTGGGCGAGTGAAAGGTTTATAACCACCATATTATTAGCAGTTGTAATTCCAAAGCGTAAAGCGTTATAGAAGTCTCTTTCCGCTTCGTCAAATTTATCTTCACTTATTTTTATAATTCCCATTCCCCAGTAATAGTATGTTTTTTCTCCACGTGTTAACAATTTAGGATTAGGAGTATCAAGTAAAAGGCTATATGCACTTTCTAGGTTCTTCTGACGAATTCTTTTAAATGCAAGAGATACAGAAGCATATTTAAAATATGCAAAAATCATGTATAATGCAACTAATCCTGCAATCGCCGATAGCCAATATATTTTTGCTATGGAAGATACTATTCCGATAACAAATGCTATAAAAATTATTAAAAACCTTGTTTTTTTATTCAACATTCTCTACCACCTAATTAAAAACTTATGTTCTTAGATAATATATCAAAGAATATGCTTTTTTTCAAGATTTATGTCGGAAATTAATCATATTGTTACATAAAAAATTACAAAAAAGTATTGTATAAATTCCTAGTCTGTGGTATGATAACTAAAGTTAATGAGTATACTAATTTGGAGGTCGAATTTATATGGTAAGAAACATATTATTGGGTGTGCATATATTTGTATGTGTAGCACTTATTTTGATTGTTATTTTGCAATCTGGCAGAAGTGCCGGAATTTCAGGAGAAATTGCCGGTGGTGCTGAAACGTTTTTCGGTAAAAATAAAGCTAGAACGTTAAACGGAATGCTTGGAAGATTGACGACGTATGCTGCTATTTTGTTTATTATTACCTCTTTGGGTTTAACAATTTTTTGGGATAAGTAGAAAGAAGGAATTGTAAAAAACTTGTGAGGGTCTTTTTCTGTAATAAGACCTTTACAAGTTTTTTTAGGTTAGGAGAAGATAGGTATGAAACTTGTGTTTGAAGGAGTTTTTGAGGCAAACGAACGTGGTTTTGGTTTTGTGCGTCCTTTTGATGAGGATGTGCGTGACGTTTTTATTCCTCCGGCAGATGTAAAAGGTGCATGGGACGGAGATACGGTTGAGGTTAGAATTACTTCTAAGGGAGATGAGAAACATGGTCCGGAGGGGATTGTAACTAAAATTATTGAGCGTAGTCATAAAAAGATTATAGGAAAATTCGAAAAAAATAAGAGCTTTGGGTTTGTAGTCCCGGATAATAGAAAGATTTCAGAGGATATTTTTATACCAAAATCCGGGTTTAATGGTGCGAGAAATAATGAGATTGTTGCTATAGAGATTGTTAAATGGCCTGAAAGAAGGCGTTCGGCTGAGGGAAGAATTTTAAAGAGGTTTGGAAAGCCTGGTAAACCAGGAGCAGATATTTTGGCTATTATGTATGAGCATGAGTTGGAAGAAGATTTCCCTAAAGACGTTTTGGAGCAGGCTGATTCTATTCCGGATACTATTGCAAAGAAAGAATATAAAAATAGAAGAGATTTAAGAGATGTAAATATGGTTACTATTGACGGCGAGGATGCAAAAGATTTAGATGATGCTGTTTCAATAGAGAAACTGCCAAATGGGAATTATCTTTTGGGAGTTCATATTGCTGATGTTTCGTATTATGTTAAAGAGGGTACGCCACTAGACAAAGAGGCTTATGAGAGAGGGACAAGTGTGTATTTGGTAGATAGAGTAATACCGATGTTACCTAGAAAGCTTTCAAACGGAATTTGCAGTCTTAATATGGGTGAGGATAGGCTGGCATTTAGTGTTATGATGCAAATTGATTCTGCAGGTAAGGTAGTAGACAGCGATATTTTTAAGAGTGTTATAAATGTTAATGAGAGAATGATTTATTCGGATGTTACGAAGATATTGGAGAATAAAGACAAGGAGCTTATAAAAAGATATAAGTATCTTGTTAGCGATTTTAAGTTGATGGAAAAATTATCCGGTATTTTGAGGAAAAGAAGGACGATGCGAGGAAGTATTGATTTTGAAATACCTGAAGCAAAGGTAATTTTGGACAAGGATGGCAAGCCTATTGATGTAAAAAAATATAAGCTTACTGTTTCAAATAACATTATTGAAGATTTTATGCTTGCAGCAAATGAGACGGTTGCGGAAAGATTTTATTGGCTTGAAGTTCCGTTTATGTACAGAGTACATGATTTACCGGATAGCGAAAAGTTGGAAAATTTTACATCGTTTATATATAATTACGGATATAGGGTTAAAGGACTTACGGCTCTTAAGCCAAAGGCATTTCAGAGCTTATTGGAAGAGATAAAAGGTAAACCGGAGGAAAAAATTATTTCTACTCTTATGTTAAGATCTATGCAACAAGCAAGATATAGTCCGGATAATACAGGTCATTTTGGACTTGCGGCGGAGTATTATTGCCATTTTACTTCGCCTATAAGACGTTATCCTGATTTGTTTATTCATCGTGTTATGAGTGAACTGATTGAAAATGATTATAAGTTTAAATCCGAAAAAAGAGCGAAGAAATTAAAGGAACTTGCGTCAGATGGTGCAAAACATTCATCAGATAAAGAACGAGAGGCACAATTGGCTGAAAGAGATTCGGTAGACCTTAAAAAAGCTGAGTTTATGAAAAAGTTTATCGGCGAAAAATTTACTGGCATTATTTCATCTGTTACTTCTTTTGGCTTCTTTGTTGAATTAGATAATACAATAGAGGGCTTGGTAAGAGTTGAGAACATTCCGGATGATTATTATGTTTTTAACGAAAAGCAATATTCACTTGTTGGGGAAAGACGGCATAAAGTATATAGACTTGGAGATACGGTTGAGGTAGTTTTAGCAAAGGTAGATATTGAAACGAGAAAAATTGATTTTATAATAGAGTAAAAGCCGTATACTAAGCGAGTATTGGAAATGTTTGAGTTGAAAGTTTAGTTATTATGTGTTATAATATAGTTGATTTATTATATAGGGAGGTGGTTCTTACTTTTTTGAAGAGCCGGAGACTTTAATTATTAATATAAGAAAGGACGTACGAACTGATGAACAAAGAAACTTCA
>CAZXFU010000011.1:0-24324 GCA_964640345.1 uncultured Eubacteriales bacterium | reverse complement strand
CACTACTAGAATTGCATTTACCCAGATTTTAATATTATTCATACCAATCCCTCCCCATTAGTCTCTAATACCATTGAATTTTTTATTCAAAAACACTTCTGTATAATTATCGGTAAACTTTATTATATTGATTAACGTAATGCTATTTTTAGTCCTAACCTTGACGCTTATACTGCACATTATGTTTACATTTGAGTAATTTCCAATTAACATAAAACAAATCACATATAAAAAGGTATTCCATTCTGCAAAATTCACAAAAAGAATCTGCAAAACAGAATACCCTTTTAACAAAATATATTTATGCTATTCTTTGATGCACTCAATAAATTCTTTTTCACTTATCTCTCTATGCTCTAATAAGTATTCAATTGCCTTTTGCATCTTCTCTTTATTCTGTTCAATTAGCTCAATAGTTTCTTTATGACATTTGTCTAAGATTTTATTAATTTCTTCATAAACAAGGCGACCTATTCCAGACAAATCATCAATTCGTGCCAAACCCAAATCTGACATACCAAATTTTGTTACCATACGTTTTGCCACCCATGTAGCCTTCTCTAAATCTCCACTATTTCCATTTTCGTTATAACCTATAAATACTTCCTCCGCACAGCCACCTGCTAATAATTTTTTTATTGTGTTTTCTAATTCAATTTTGCTATGTGTAAATTTATTTCTATTACCTTTATACATCACATATCCAAGTGAGCCTCTTCCTTCAACGTTTATAGTTATCTTCTCTATGTCTGGTGTATCAAACAATAAATAGCTAACCATGGCATGCCCAACTTCATGAATTGCTGTTTTCTTTATTGAAGCTTCTGAAATATCCTCTGGATTAATCATATTAGACGCATTTGCTAAAACCTCTATAATTTCCTTAACTTCTGGTATATCATCTTCTGTTATTACTCTTATTTGATCTAAATTTTCATTTTTAGAATGCTTTATTAATGTCTCTTGAATAACTCTATCAACAAAACGCCCATTTCCAAAGTTCTCAACTCCACAGAAATACTGCATCAAATTTCTAACTTTAGTTAAAACAGATTCATCTATTTCAAATCCATTGTTTAACATCTTTACATTAAAAATCTTCATCAATTCTTCAGCTTTATAATCTGGGAAGTCAAATGTATAGCCTATTCTTGAAGCAATACCCGGATTACTTCCTAAAAATTTATTCATCTCATTTTCATATCCAGCAAATATTACAACAAACTCTCCTTTATGATCTTCCATTGCCTTGATTAAAGTAGCTATTGCTTCTTGTCCAAAATCACGAAAACTGTCACTTGGCGACAACGAATATGCTTCATCTATAAATAGAACTCCACCCATTGCTTTCTCTATCACTTCGCTTGTTTTCGGTGCTGTTTGTCCAATATACTCAGCTACTAAGTCTTTACGTTCCACTTCTACAACCTTATTTTCATGCAAAACACCTATATCAAATAACATCTTAGCAACAATTCTTGCTACTGTTGTCTTACCGGTTCCGGGATTACCCGTAAACATCATGTGCATATTCTGAGATGGTACAGTTAGTTGTGCTTTCTGTGCGTTCCTTATGAACAATACATATTTTTGCATCTCTTTTAGCTTCTCTTTTACACTTTCTAACCCGATTATTCTTTCTAATTCTTCATCTATATCTCTTGTATCCATTTTTTCTGAACCGGTTAATTCCTCTATTGTAGGTAAGTCTTTTACTGAAATCCTTGTTAGATTATCTTTATCAAATAATTGTGAATGTTTTACTAAAGTCTGCTGAATTACTTTATCAACAAATCTACCATTTCCGAAAGCTTTTTTCTTTGAGAAATATTCAAAAATTCTTAACGCTTCAAACTCAACATCTTTATCTATTTCAAAGCCATATTTATTCATCTTTTTCGTATATATCTCATATAATTCATTCTTATTATAATCTAAGAAATCAAAAGTATAGCCTATTCTCGACTCTATTCCCGAATTTGTTTTTAAGAAAGTCCGCATTTCATCTTTGTACCCTGCAAATATTACTACAAATTCACCTTTATGATCTTCCATAGCTTTTATTAAAGTTGCTATTGCTTCTTCACCAACAGCATCATATTTTCCTATATGTAGTGAATATGCTTCGTCTATAAATAATACTCCACCCATAGCCTTTTCTATTACTTCATTTGTTTTCATTACTGATTCACCTGCATGATTTGCAACTAAATCTTTTCGTTCTACTTCAACAACTTTATTTTCATAAATAACACCAATATCAAATAATATTTTTGCAATTATTCTTGCAATAGTAGTCTTACCGGTTCCAGGATTTCCAGTAAACATCATGTGCATATTAGATGCTGGCAATGTAACACCATTATTACTTAACTCCTTTGTAAACGTTACGTACTTTTCAAATTCAATTAATTTATCTTTAATATTTTGCATTCCTACAATTTCTTTTAATTTTTCCATCATAGGTGTATCTTCTGAAGTTTCTGCATTACTAACTAAATCCTCAATATCCGGAATATCTGTCTTTGACAAAACTGAAATATCCGAATTTGTATAATTATGAGAATGATTCATTATTGTCTCTTGTAAAACTCTATCTACAAATCTACCATTTCCAAAAGCTGTCTTCTTTGAAAAATATCCAAATACTTTAAGTAATTTATTTTCAATGTCATCTGCTAAAGTAAAGCCCATGTTTTTAGCCTTTACTTCGTATATCTTTAATAGTTCTTCAGGCGTATAATCTGAAAAATGAAAGGTATATCCAATTCGTGATTCAATTCCCGGATTACTTTTCATAAAGGTACGCATTTCATCTCTATATCCTGCGAATATTACTACAAACTCGCCTTTACGATCTTCCATAGCCTTTATCAAAGTAGCTATTGCTTCTCGTCCGAAATCTCTTGTACTATCTTTTGGTGCAAGTGAATATGCTTCGTCTATAAATAATACTCCTCCCATTGCTTTTTGTATTATTTCTTCAGTTTTAGGGGCTGTTTGTCCAATGTATTCTCCAACTAAATCTTTACGCTCTACTTCAATTAATTTGTTTTCTTTTATTACACCTAAATCAAATAGCATTTTTGCCATTATTCTTGCTATTGTTGTTTTACCAGTTCCGGGATTTCCGGTAAACATCATGTGCATATTATTAGCACCCAAATTTAACCCGTTTGCTTGTGATTTTTTATTAAATATCATATATTCTTCAAATTCTTTTACCTGATTTTTTACTCCTTTTAATCCTATAATATTAGCCAAACTTTCTTCTACAGTTTCTTTTTTATAAATGTCATTAGGGAATACTAAACTCCCTTTTACATTACTATATTTAGCCAAATATCTGGATAATTCATAATTGCCAAAAGGTAAATGTGTACTATTTAAGCTTACAAAGTCAATAAACCTATCTTTTATTTCTGATTCACAAGCTGAAAGTTCTGAAATATTATCTTTATTTAAATATTTTTTGTATTCACAAAACATATCATCTATTTTTACTTGTGGAAAAACCAATCTTGATTCCTCATAGATAAACTTTAAACGATTATCTAATTTAAAAAGACTTTCAATATTTTTATTATCTCCTACTATTATTACATACTTATTATCTTTGATAGAACCAATGTTATCCAGCAAATGTTTAATTTGTTTTTTTCTTAATTCGCTGTTACCCTCTTTGTGAAATTCAAAATCCTTAATAAACTCTTCTATTCCGGTAAGTACATACACCTTATTGTCTTGTAATTGAAAATACTCCACTTCCCATTCTCGTGTTTGTTGATATTCTTCAAGAGGCAACATTTTCTTTTTCTTTTCTACGTTATCATAACGTTTTTCTACATTTGGTATATATACATCATTCTTATATGTATAATAATGCGATAATTGTGACATTAAATTTTGAAATAAAATAGGCTCATATTTATCACTTGTTATTTTACCATTCTTATACAAAATAGAAACAATTTTTCCAACAAGCTCTTTTTTTCCAACACCCTTTTCTCCTTCGACGATGCAATAAAAATTCTTTTCCTCAGGATTATATAATGAATTAAGCACATTTTTTATATTCGGTATTGCACCTTCGTATTGATTAAAAACTTCACCAAGCTTTTCTCTCTCTTCCAATCTCTTTTGCTTCAACTCATTATATTTGCCAATGTTTTTTAAATAATATACATATGTTGCTAATCTTATTGGACAAAAACTGTATTTGCAAAGAGGTTTGCTACATTTCCGACTAGGGCTAACTCCATTAGGACTAAAAATACTAAATGTATGAAATTCCTTTTCCTCTGAATTATTTAAATTTTTACATAAATCTTTACGCATTATTACCTGAAGATAATTACGTTCAGAACTTAATTCACTTTGTACTTCTATCCACGAATTATCTACTATTTTTTCAGCAATTTCAAGCATTTCATCCGTAACATCGTTTAATTCGCTTTTTATTTCATAATCAAATTTAAATTTTTTCCCATTTTTCCTTAATATCTCATCTTCATTTTCTTTATAGTACTTTCTATCTTCAATAATCTTTTCTTCATTCCCAGATTTTCTTAGATAATAAATATAGCCTGCAATAGCATCAATACAGCTTCTCCTATTGCATTTTGGTTCTTTACACATTCCCACTGAATTTAACTCACGTTTTAATGTAGAAGTTGTCCTTTTATAATTGCCTAATACTTTTAATGTCTCACATTGTGGAACTCCTCTTATTGTAATCTTTCCGGCTGTCAAATATGGATCAACTTTAATATTCCCTTTATCTACTAAGCTGAGTGCAATATTATACTCATCTTGTGGAATGTTCCTTAATCCATTTACCGGTTCCCAAAAAAAGTCGAAATAATTATTTATTTTTTCTTTGCTTCTATATTCCTCACGTTCTTTTAATTTTTCATCTAATTGTCCATTATCTTTTAAATACTTTATATATGCACCTACTATTAAAGGACATTTTAAAAATATCCCTTCTGCACACGCTCCTACAGATAAATTTATATTCCTTGTAGTCAAACTAGTATTACCGAAATATTTTTCTTCAAATTTCTCTTTATTAAAATTATTAAATAATTCCTCAACTTCATTCAAATCTTTTTTCTTACAAATTCCACAAATAGAAAATGTTTTACTAATCTGCACAATATCAACATTCTTATCATTTTTTTTGAAACTATATTTTAATTCAAAATTGTTTTCAATTTCTATCGCCAAATTTAAAATCTTATCATCTATAAATTTTAGTCCATTTTCAGGTTCCCATTTATTTTTAGAATTTTCTATCAAATCTATTTTTTCTTCACTACTGCCAAGTACTAGCTTTTTTATTTGCTCATCTTCAATAAAGTCTAATAAAACCTCTTTATTAGTTAATTCAGCAAGTATTTTTTTATAATAATCACATATAGCCTCTCTATTTAATCCGTTGTTTAATAATTCTTTTCTTAACTTACCAAAATCATCAAATAACTTATCAATATTAATTACTTCATTACCTAATTCATAGGATTTTCCGTCATATGCTAAAATTTCCTCTATAACTTCTCCGGTTTTCATACTTAAAATTAAAAATTTCTCAAAAGCACCTTGTTTATCATCTATCCTCTTCAAAACAGGAATTTTTATCTTTAATTCTTTGTCCGCCTTTATCATTGGATAAAAAACGAAAAAACCTAACTTAATATTTTCAGCAATCTTTGCTTTTATTTCCTCACTTACATCATTCTCGCCTGATTCTACTTTTTGAACTGATTTATCCCCGGTATTATTTTGACTTTCGACTTCACTCAATATAACATCTTTATCCCTTAAAAAACTTTTATCATTAGAAAATCTATATAAGCTCTCTGCTATTCTTAAATACAAATTTTTATTTCGCTGCTTAAATTCAGGATAATTATACAAAGATAACAAACAATTATAATTATATGGATTTATATTTAAAGCAATATTTTTATCTTTAAGAATTGTATCTATTTCATCATTCTGCAAAACATCTTTTCCCTTGCGTAACTTTAAAATATATGATATTTCAGTAATCGCATTTTCATCTTTACAAAAATAAAGACTGTGCATATAGCACGCAAGAGCTACATCCAACTCATTACTTTCTATATAATAATAGCCTAATAACCTAAAAAATCTTGCCATTTGAAATTCATTTAAAATACAATCATAAGCTTCATAAGCTGTTTTTTTCATATTTTCAAATTCTTTTTTATTTTTATAGGCTTCCGCCTTTTCAAAAAACAACTGTGCATCAACTGGATTATATTTTAACCCCATATCCGCCATCTCTATTGCTCTATCAAAATCACCTAGTTCATTATATATATACGTCAATTCAAAATAAGCAAAATTAATACTTACGTCTAACCATTTCACTTTTTGAGGTACTTCCGAACGATTAGATAAAAATGTATATTCTATTATATTATTAAACGCATAGCATTCATCTACATTTCCTAAATTATAGTTATCAAACTCTTTAATTACATCTTCCAATTCTTCCTTAGCCTTAGCTAAATCTTTATTTTCACCCCCCAGCAATTTTTGAACATCAAATATTTTTTTATTCAATTCTTTTGTTTCCATGAATTGCCTCCTTAGACACTGTAAATATTTAATTAATTTCATAAATATTCTCTATTGCCAATTTTCTGAAAACTCCTTCATTTCATCTGTTAACATTGTTATTGGAATATATTTCAATATTCGTTTTCCTTTAGTTTTATCTTTAACACTCTTAAGTGCTATTAAGCATATTTCTTCGTTTAATACCTTGGGTGGAACGTACTGTAATTCATCCGGTGCGAGCCTAACTGCTTCTTTACAAAATTCTCTCGTTAACATACGTTTTGGAAGTATCCTTAAAATGCTTGTCCTTGCATAAGGACTTACCCCTTTAGCTTTTAATGCTGCCATAATTACGTTATAAGTTCTCATTTTTTCAGGTATATCCAAAAGAATAATACTTTGTGATTCAAGAGCTGTAATATACCATTTTTCAGTTAAATATTTTTTAGGGATATGCTCATAATAATATTGTGCTCCATATTCAGTTTTAGCTGCTTCTAAACATATTTTTTCTGTTCTCATTTCTTCCGGAATTGACTCTAATAAAAGAGATCTATTACTTAAACCTACATAATACATTTCTTCCAAATTTTTTATTCCAACACATTCTGCTGTTGTTCCTTCAAAGATATTATTAGTCATTAAAAGTGTTTTTGTACATAATTCTTTGTTTTTAAAACCATTGTACCCTCTGTTACCCTTTTTATTGTAGTAACTATATAATTTCACCTTTGCAATTTCATATTTTTGTTTTGAAATCTCTACAATAACTGAAAAATAGCTATTAACTAATGAAATCATGTCTGGTTCTTCAACCGGTATTGTTTCACAAATATTTTCAACCACAATTTTTGTAATATCCTCACAGTTACTAATCTTAGATATTAAATCTCTAACAGCAACACATATATCCCATGAGTCAACATTGTTGCCTAACTCCATATAGCAATATTTAATTACCAAATCCCCATTTTCATCAAAATTATCCAATAATTTTTCGCTTACTAATTTTTTATTGCACTTTGTACAATGCGTTATCCTATTTTTCTTCATACCTATTGCCATATCACCGTAAGAACTCATAATTTCCTCATTTATATACACACGCTTACATTTGGGGCAAATACTTTTTTCCATTATTTTTTTCATATGATGTTCACCTCTTTTTAGATATAAATAATTACACTAAGTACACACTATTTCCTAAATCTAAAACATGATATATGTATATAAATCTGTTTAATTTGTTAAAAATCTCAGTTAAAGCTTCTTTTTCTTTTACTTCATTTCTAAACACAGGTAAAGTAATATTTCTTATATCTTCTACTGTTATTCCTTCTATACATATTGCAAATCTTTTTCCCTCTTTGAACACAATATATTTCTTGCCGGTAAATAGCTTGTCTAACTCATTTATTTTCTCCATAAAGCTTAATGATAAAATATATCGTGCTTGTATTTCATCATCACAAAATACTTTATATTTTTTAGAAAATTCTAAATTTTCTAACATTACATGTTTTCCATTGTACTTTATATACTCCATAATTTTGCTTTGAAGTATTTTATCGTTTAAGTTATTAGGTATCAAATACATATGAGCAGAATTATTTTTAGCTAATGGAACTCCGATATAAATCCCCTGAAAAATATTTCTTTTTTGTTTACGTCTTACTTTTTGTTTATATTTTTTCCCGTCTTTATAAATAATCCTCTCATATTCACTTTCATCGTACACATATGTATTTATGTCTGATAAAACAATATTTTTCTTATTATATGGTACGCAAGTATAATTTTTACCATTATATTTTACAACGTCTAAATTAAATAACTCCATATTGTCAAAAGACTCAGTACTCAATCTAGTTTTAGGTTCATATTTTATTTTCTCTCTATCCCCATTACTTATAAAAACTAAAATATCTTTTATTATTTCTTCATTTAGTTCATACATTTGTTTTTTCATATTAGAATGTATTGCAAATATAATCAAAGCAATTATAGCAATACTCCATAAAGCACAAGCAGGTCCATATGCAGTAATAGGGATCTGTTCAGCAAACATTTTTATAGCGACAAATGGAACAACAATTAGTAAAATGCCTATAACTATACGGCTAATAAAAATAGTATTTTTTGTTTTCTTCAAATTTTCATAATATTCGTTAATTACACTACAATATTCATTTTCATAAAACTCTCTAAAATTTTCCTCTGTTTTTACATCCATAATTTGCTCTCTCTTTCTTCAGTAGTCGCTTCAAATTGACTAAATTTCTTAAATCTAAAAATCAATGCAAAAAGGTTTAATGGCACTACTTCTATAAAAGTATTATATACCTCAACATGAGCATTATATGTTCTTCTTGCCGCTGAAATCTGTTCTTCTATATCGTTTAGTGTAGCCTGCATATGTAAGAAGTTTTGATTAGCTTTTAGATCCGGATAATTCTCAACTGATAATTTAATTTTTTTCATTTCATTATCAATCTTGTTGTTAAGTGCTATACTTTCATCAATATCCTGCGTTACTACTGCCTTTTCTCTTAATTCTGTTAAAGAAGTTAATACGCCACTTTCATGTTCCATATATTTTTGTACCATAGATACCAAATTAGGCATTACATCATATCTTTTCTTTAACATTACATCTAAACTTGAATACGCAGTTTTTACCTTATTCTTTTTTACAAGCATTAAGTTGTATATTATTATCAGGACTACAACCACCACTCCACAAATTATTTGTACTTTGTAATTTTCCATTACTTTTTCCCCCTTATATAGTTTATTTTATTGCATCCTTTATTGTATATGTACTGCTATCTTTTGCCCTTGCTCTCTCAATTTCAAACGATATAATCTTTTGCATTATCTCCTCGTTAAAAACTAAATTTGAATACTCAAATATTAGTTCATCAAACCTTTCTATTCTTCTCAACATATCTGCCTTCACACTCAGCATAGATTCTTTTATCTTTATATTCTCCTCTGCTTCAATTAACCTATTTAATAATCCAATTCCCAACTCTCTGCACATTTTTGCACATTTTTCACTACTTATATCATCACAAGCCCATGCCGCATTTCTTATTCCGTTAAACGCAGAACTGACGTCACCTCTACTTAAAGCAATTAAATAATATCTATAAAACATTTTTGAAAGTTCATCCGGCAATTTCATATTGCTACAATTTTTATATTCTTCTTGTTCTAAAATACCTTTATCAAAACTCTGGATTTTCTCTATATCGACTGCGACATACTGACAATGTGGGCACATTTGCACCCAATAAGGCATTGTACCTCTTTTCATTTCCGGAGGTCTCAAATCTAAATCTGTACTTCCTCCAAATGTATTAGTACTTGCAACAATTATTTGTTCGGATTCTTTTTCACAACACGAGCATTTTTTTATTTCTCGTATTAAATTTGACATCTTTTTTCCCCCTTTATCATTTATCCATCTGACTATTTCTTGTATCCCTATCTTCATGTCTCTGATTAACCCAAGCGTGTTCTGTCTCCTGACATGACTTCTCATAATCCTCTTTAGAACATCCTCTTATCGATGCTAATAAAGCTTCTCTTTTTTGTTCTTCAATATTTTCATGTTCCTCCTCAGGCGGACTTTGGTTAACCTCAATATCATCTCTAGGTACTGAGATAAGTCCTAATACATTTTTATCATGATTCATTAATCTTGTTTTTTGGAACTTCCTCATACCTTGAAATAATCCTCTTATCACCTCTCTCGCTGCTGACTTTACAAGCTTTGCCGAACCTCTTTGGTGCATTAAATTAGAAACTTGAATTTGCTCAATAGGCGATAATTTCATTTTAGTTTTATCTTCAGATTCTGCACTTGGTTCTACCATAAACTCCTCGCCATTTTGCATTCCTTGAACTTTATCATTAAAATGTTCTATAACGTTTTCAAAAACATTTCTTCCATCAATAGACACATCTAATCCCTGTAAGTTTTCTAACATTTGTTGTACTCTTGATAATGCTCTTGCATCTTTAGATTTTAATGCAAAACTAACCTCTTTTTCGATCAACTCTTTGGTAATAAATTGTTGAATTTTTTTAAATTCTTTTTTATACGATTTACTATCAGTCATAAGCATACCACTTTGTTCTAACATTTCATAAACATCTAGCTTTGACATAAGTCCCGTTAGCACCGCTTGTGGATTTTTTATAGCCCCACTTTCTCCTATTGCCTGTAGTAACCTTTCAGGCGAAGTTTCAAAATATGATCCAAGTACTGCATCCTCCCCATACATTGCAACTAATTCTTCTACTATCTGCTGCTCTCCCGGATAAGAAGCATCATTTACTATATCTACACCTAAAGCTTTTAATAGATTAGTCTTTTTTATTGCACCAGCAATATGCCTTGTTAAATATTGCGTTGTTCCTTCATTTAATCCTCTACCAATATCATATTGATCACGCCAATTCTTGCCTTTTCCTTTATAATAAAAATGAAATCCGGCTTTCATTACCGTTACTTGATCGCCTAAAGTCCAAGAACTCTGCATATTTGTTAGTGCATGAAACATCTCATGCATTATTATTTTAAAATTACCTTTATATTGTGGGCGACAAATAAATTTTCTTTCT
Source organism: uncultured Eubacteriales bacterium (assembly GCA_964640345.1). Taxonomy (GTDB): domain Bacteria; phylum Bacillota; class Clostridia; order TANB77; family RGIG9151; genus RGIG9151. The sequence goes on along the minus strand of CAZXFU010000011.1, from coordinate 13,101 downwards.
TCACCATTGTATGCAGCCATCCAACTTGCAACTTCTATATCGCCATATTCAATATCTCTTATTTGTTCTTCTAAAACACCTTTTACATTTTCTTCACTTATATATTTTAAAACTCTTCCATCTTCTTTTACTGCTTCTAAAAAGCCCTCTATAAATTCTTCTTTTTCATTTGTATCCAAAAAAATCCCTCCAAAATATCTTCAGTAAAACAACTACTTATACTTATTTTTTTACACCAATAATTTCCTTTGGAAGCTCTTATATTTTCACGTCAAAAAATTACTTCCATACCACTATTTCTATCGACAGTTTTTGCGATTATCTTCACTAAAATTGAACTTTTTTATATAATAACATATTAAATTCTTGCCGTAAATGTTTCGTGTGAATATCTTGCAGTAAATAATATCATAACTATTAGTAAAAGATGTGATATTATATGCTAATTAAATTTGATAATCTAAAAGATTTACTAATTTTTAATATAAAGTATTATCGTTATGTTAATAATTTTTCACAGGAAAAACTTGCAGAATTGTGTAAATTAAGCCCTCGATATATATCCTATATAGAAAGTGGTTTACATTGTCCAACAATTTTAAAAATCGAATCTATCGCAAAAGCACTATGTATTGAGCCGCACATTCTATTTCAAAATCCGCCACGTGATAAAAAAATTATTAGTAAAATGAATAATTTTAGACAGTATAATCAAAAACTCTATCAATATTATCTTTATTCTCCTTAATCAAATCTATAGTTGCAGCATAGCACTTTGCTAAAGTATTATTTATTTCTTCCTGAACTGTCTCTGAATATTCTGCTCGTTTTTTAGATATTAAAGCTACCCTTATTTTCATACATTACATATCCTAACGTTCCTGTACCTTCTACATTTATTGTTATTTTCTTAATTCCCGGTTTTGAAAATAGTAATAATCTAACAGCAGCATGACCAATTTCATGGATAGCCGTTCGCTTTTGAGCTTCTTCTGTAATTTCTTCCGGATTTATCATTTCCGAATTATTAAATACTACATTAATCATTTCTTGAATCGATGGAATATCATTTTCTCAAATATTTATTATATCTTGTACATTTTCCGAATGTTTAACTAAAGTTTCTTGTATTACCGTAACCGTCAAATACTCCACACATTGACAAGTTATCCATATATGCAAAAGAATCCGTAGGGAGATAGTACTCCTTACGGATTTTTCTTTATTCGTGTATCCTGCAGATATCTGGAAGCTCTACGGACCATGGCATCAGCTTATCTAGTTCCTGCTTATTATGCACGTCTATATTCGATAATTTTTCTAATAAATATTCTATATACTTAAATAAATTTAACTTATTTTCTTTTGCGGTTTCTACTATGCTATACAGCATTGTGCTTGATGCTGCACCTTTTGGTGCATTGCAAAACAGCCAGTTTCCTCGTCCTATTACAAATGGTCGTATTGCTCGTTCGCCTGCGTTATTGCTTATTTCTAATCTTCCATCTTCTAGATATTTTTCTGGTTTTTCTTTTTGGTTTAAGCTGTAGTTTACGGCTAATCCTAATGCACTTTTTGGTAGTGCTTCTTTTGCTGTTTTTTCTACCCATACAAAGTAGGCCTCAAGCATTGGCTTGCTGCTTTCTTTTCACTTTATATATTTTTCTTCCGGTGTTAAATTGTTTATTTCTTTCTCTATATTAAATAGGCGGTTACAATATTCTAACCCTGTTTGTGACGATGTATGACTTTTACTGTTTTCGTCTTTTATTGCTGTTAACGCTTCGTCATATTTTCTTCTTGCATGGGCTAGACATCCAACTAATGTTACATCGGGTACCTTATTGTATCCTGCGTATCCATCTACATGCAAATAACCTTTGTATCCTTTTAGGAAGTCTTTTGCATATTCGCCATTTCTTCCTGGCTGGTAGTCGAATAGTACCATTGGTGTGATGTCGTATTTTCCTGTTCTGTATACCCACATGTAGCTTTTTGTTGTTGCTTCGCGTCCTGGTTCCTTTAGCACTTCGACTTCTGTTTCGTCTGCATGAAGTAGATCTTTTTCTAAGATCAGTTCATGCATTCGGTTGTAGATGTGCCTTATGTAGTTACCGCTTATGTTTATTATCCAGTTGGATAATGTTTGGCGGCTTAGTCTTATTCCGTCTCTTTTAAATTGTTGTTCTTGTCTGTAGAGTGGTAGTCCTTCTACGTATTTTCTTATTATTACGTGTGAAAGTAGGGAAGGTGATGCTAAACTGTTTTTTATTACAGGACATGGCATTTTTGCTGTTACTATTGGGGTTTGTGTTTCGTTTTCTTGGCAATGTCTACAGCTGTATACGTATTGTACATGTTCTTCCTTTATTATTTGGGCTGGTATTAGTTTTAGTTGCACATGTACTTGTTTGCTCATTTCATGTAGCTTGTTTCCGCAATTTTTGCATACTTGGTCTTCTTCGGTTAGTTTGTATTCTATTGTTTCTACCGGAAATTGTTTTGTTATTTCTTTTTTGTGTCCGTGTCTTTTTTTCTTTGGTGCTATTACTTCTTCGGCTTTTGGTTCAGGTAAAAACATTACTTGGTCATTTTCGGATTCGTTAAATAGACTGACTTGTCCGCCAGTTTCTGTTTTTTCGCTTGATGTTCCAAAGCGTTTTTGTTGATGGATTCTTATCTGTTCTTCATACCATTCTAGTTTCATTTTTATTGCTTCTAATTCTATGTACATTTTTGCATAATTTGCTTCTAATTCTTCTCTTGTTAGTTTTGATAAATCCATTTTATACCTACAACTCCCGTCTTTTCTTATATTGTATTATTCGACAAAGAGTAAAAATTACCTTTAAATTTTTTTGTTATTTTTTCAGATTATTCCTCGTTCTTTTACTTCTCTAAATCCCATTGTTTCTTCTAGGGATAATCCGTCGAGCAACCATCTTAATTCATGTCCTTTTATTGCCATTATTTTATTTCCTCGGATTTTGGACCAAAAGAATTTCCCTTTTTCTAATCTTTTGTAATACAGCCAAAATCCGTTTTGGCCCCATTTTAATATTTTTACTTTGTTGCAAGTTCTGTTTGTGAATACATAAAGTGCTCCTACAAATGGGGCTAATTCAAATGTTTCTTGTACCATTATGGATTTTCTCATGTCTACACTTTCACAAGAAAGGTAAACTTTACTGATGCTGCTTAAGTCTGTTAGCATATGTTTATTTTTACCTCGGCTGTTACCGGAAATGTTATTGTTGCTTTTCCCATATTTACTTCAATTGTATTTCCATCCAGCTTTTTTACTGGCATTTTTGCTATTTTATTTTCTCCTATTTCTAAGTCTATCCATTCTGGCATTTCCTTTTGAGATTGTTCTTTACTTATTTTTTCTAACCAGTATCTTAAGGTGGTGTGCTTGTAGTTGTTTTGTGCACACCACTCTCTTTGAGACAAGTTGCTTGCTCGATAGCTTGCTACTCGTTCCCTTCACATTTTTTCGTTTTCTTCTTTATTGAACATTAAAATACACCTCTTTCGTAGTTTTTATTACTAGTATTCAAGGTGTAGTGTATATGTTCATTACTGCTTTGTACATGTGTGGACTATTTGACGCTTACGGATTAGAAAAAAGGATTTTTGGTATCCTATAAAAACTATATTGCTCAACTTCATCTATATAAAAGTATTCAAAATCTATCTTTTCGTCCAAATCAACCATCTCCTATTTGCAACAAAAAAATACATGATCTATAAAAATCATGTGTTTTGGGTAAGGGGGTTATAATTTTTTACTTTTTTAAACACATACTACAAGCTGGTTTGAATACTTCTCAAAATTGTACATCGTATGATTGCTGTGTACAATTTTGACACGAAAAATTAGGGAGAAATTTAAAAAGCCTAATTTTTTTTTGCTTTTTTTAGAAAGTATTTTATAGTAAATATGATGAATATGGATTTTCAACAGTGTCAAAATTGTACAGTGCAATCATTTGCAGACACAACACAAATAGCCTTAATCATATCATTGACACTCATTTCTTCTGTTTCATTAAGCCAAATCTGTGATCCTCCCATTTTTCTTGCACGCTCACTGCAACCCACCATATCATTTAACGAAATCTTGCCGGACTCAATAGATTCCATTATAAGAAGTAACGTCATAACCTTTGTAACACTAGCCGGCCGAAGCTTTTCGTGAGAATTTTTCTCATATAAAATAGTGCCGGTATCTGCTTCCAACAAAATAGCTGATTTGCACCTTAAATCAAGCTCAACCTTGTTCGCAACAACCGTTTCTGCAAAAGCCGTACAAAACGAAATTGAGATTACTAACAAAAAGCAAACTATTTTTCGCATAAAATCCCCCCTAATTTTTTATCTGCCTGCCTTCATGATTAATAGTATAATTCTCTTTATAAATAAACTCTGAAACAGGTTTAAAATTAAACCCCTTGTTTTTTAGCTCTTTTATCATCTCATCCAGCACATTTGCAGTATCATTCGTACCATTATGCATTAAAATAATTGACCCGTTTTTTATCTTTGTAAAAACCCTATTTAATATATTCTCTCTCCCTAAATTTTTCCAATCTAAAGAATCAACATCCCACTGTATTGTATAAAAACCAAGTTCCTCCGCCGCACTTATAACATTATCATTATATTCGCCATACGGTGCTCTAAACAAATTGTTTTTGCCACCGGTAATCCTCTCTATTTTTTCGTTTGCATTCTTTATTTCATCTTTAATGTCATCATACGGAAGTGACGCAATATGAGGATGTGTATCCGAATGGTTTGCGACATCATGACCTTCATCAGCCATTCGCTTTATAATATCCGGAAATTTTTCCGCCCACTCTCCAAGCACAAAAAAAGTAGCCTTAACATTATTATCTTTTAAAACGTCCAAAATTTTAGGCATATCGTCCGCTCCCCAAGCACAGTCAAAAGTAAGAGATATATCGTTACTCTCAGTCTCTATGCAATAAATCGGAAGCTTCCTTGATGCACTCGTAGCAGTTGCAATTATATTAGATGTGATTCTCCCAGCTAATGTAAAAACAACTCCAATAACAGCTAAAACGCAAATATACCTTATAATTTTCCACTTATCCAAAACATATAACTTCATAAAAAACACTCCGTTTCGCACAGTTTGTATATACCTATGCAAAACGAAGCGTAATTATTCTTTATCAATTCGTATTTCTTCTTGGATGAGAAAAAATCCTTATTCCAATTTCCTAATCAACTCACTAACCGAGTTAATCCTATTAGGGCAAACAGAGATAAGCTCCTCTACAGATCCATTCATACAATAACCATTATATTCCTTTATCATCTCAATATCATTATACCCATTTCCAACCGTATAAATATCATCATGATTCACGTCAATCTTATTCGCCAAAACCTTTATAGCCTTTTTCTTGTCAATCTCTCCTGAAACAATCTCAATAATATTTATATCGTCAAAAATCATTGTATACGCATTAATCGCACTGCCAAACTCATTTTGAATATAATTTGTAATCTTCTTTGCGATTTCAAGATCCTTTATCCACGCTGAAATTTTAGTAACCTCAGTATTCTCGCTAACGTCGTCATCCCACAAATTGCAAAGTTTACTCTTAAGTCCGTATCTGTCTAACTCACTTACAATACTACCAACAATATCATGCTTTATATAATGGCAATTAATTATATTCTTATCCCTATCAATAATCAAACTCCCATGATCAAGAATCAAATAGTCATACCCGACATGTTCAAATTTAACCACTTTTGAAAAAACATGATAATTATTTCCAGTAGCAAATACAAATAAATTTCCTCTTTTCCTAAACTCATCAACCGCTCTAATATTCCTTGTCAAATCTTCGTCATTCACAAAAAATGTACCATCATAATCGCTAACAAGTAATTTCCGCATAAAACCCCCGACAATCTTAAAACGTAGTCTTTAATATTTCTTTATACATCTCTTCATAAGGCTTAGACATCTTATGACGTGTATCTACCGGCATATATGTTCTAAGCTCGCCAATTATTTTACAAATATTTATAACCTCAACAAAATCTCCGTCGATAATCTTACTTATTAAAATCATAAGAGACTTCTGACAAGCCGGAACCTTTAACGTATAACTTAACTTAAAGAACCACCTAAGCTCGCCTAAAAGCTCTATTCTATCTTCATCATTTAATTGCTCTGAATCAATAAATCTGTATAATAAATATGTCATATTTCTTGCATACAAAAATCTATAAAACTGAATTTGATTTTTCTCAACAAATTTATCATATGTCTTTTTATATGCAATGTTCATACCTTTAAAAAACTCTTTAGAGCAATCCCATGAAACAGAAGCCGTCTTATAAGAAGTATTTCTCTGTCTGTAATAATAAATAATATCATCTATATAATAAACATTTTTTGCATCTAAAAACGCTGACATCGAAAAATAAGTATCTTCGCCGGGAACATCTTCCAAGCATCTTATATTATTTTTTTCAACAAACTCTCTGTTAAAAATCTTATTGCACATAGAAGAATTCATAACATAAAACGAATTGTTGTAATCATTTATATCCAATCTAAAATTCTTAAATCTGTCGGCATCAAAAACAGGCTTTTCCCAAGGCGTTCCATCCTCTGAAGCGTACTGCCAGTTAGAAATAACAAAATCCGCATTTCTCTCTTCAATAGCATTATACATCACTTCAAAAGCATCCTTACTGAAGAAATCATCAGCATCCGAAAACATAAGATACTTTCCGGTAGCCTTGCCAATTCCAACATTTCTAGGCTTTCCGCCGGAACCACTATTGGTAGTTAATTTTTCCAAAATAATGTTGTCCTTGTACTTCTCTTGATACTCTTTAGCTATCTCGTAGCTCTTATCTTTAGAATTGTCATCGATAAGAATCAGCTGTACATTATCAAAGCCAATACTTTGCTCCACAACGTGGTCTATACAGTTTTTTAAATACTTCTCGTCATTGTAAATCGGAATTATTACACTAATCTTATACATAAAACACCTCTTTCTATTACCCATTTAACTATACCGTAATTATTATACAATAAAATCCCGCGTCATTTTCAACTAAAATTTCAATCTATCGATAATATACTTTTCAACCTCATCAATTTTAATTCTAACCTGTTCCATAGTATCTCTGTCTCTTATTGTAACAGAGCCGTCATTTTCAGAATCAAAATCGTAAGTAATGCAAAAAGGTGTACCAATTTCGTCCTCTCTTCTATATCTCTTACCAATACTGCCTGCCTCGTCATACTCACACATAAACTTTTTAGTCAATGCTTCATATAACTTACGAGCAGGTTCAGCCAACTTCTTAGATAGCGGCAAAACCGCCGCTTTGACAGGAGCTAACGTCGGATGTAAATGAAGCACAGTTCTAATATCCCCTTCAGCAATCTCTTGCTCTTCATACGCATCACACAAGAACATTAAAAATAACCTATCAACACCAACAGAAGGTTCAACACAATATGGAACATACTTTTCGTTAGTCTCTGAATCAAGATATGTTAAATCAGCCTTAGATGCTTCCATATGACGTGATAAATCGTAATCAGTCCTGTCAGCAATACCCCAAAGTTCTCCCCAGCCAAATGGAAATTTATATTCAATATCTGTAGTGCCCTTGCTGTAAAAAGACAGCTCTTCTTTAGAATGTTCTCTCATTCTGAAGTTTTCTTCTTTAGCGCCCAAACTTAAAAGCCACTCTCTGCAATGCTTTTTCCAATATTCGTACCACTCTAAATCCTCACCGGGCTTGCAGAAGAACTCAAGTTCCATCTGCTCAAACTCACGGATTCTAAAAATAAAGTTTCCGGGAGTAATCTCGTTTCTAAACGATTTACCGATTTGGCAAATACCCATAGGCATTTTTCTTCTTGTAGTTCTTAAAACATTCTTAAAGTTAACGAATATACCCTGAGCAGTTTCAGGTCTTAAATAAACCTCTGACTTAGCATCCTCTGTAACTCCCATGAAAGTTTTAAACATAAGGTTAAACTTCCTTATATCCGTAAAATCCTTCTTTCCACAATCCGGACAAGGAATGTCATTATCCTTTATAAACTTAACAAGTTCATCGTTACTCCAGCCATCAAGTCCTGTAATTTCTTTACCCTGAGCAACAGTCCATTCTTCAATAAGCTTATCGGCCCTATGCCTTGTCTTACAAGCCTTACAATCAATTAACGGATCACTAAAACCGCCAACATGACCTGTAGTAACCCAAACTTGAGGATTCATAAGAATAGCTGCATCAATCCCTGTATTATATTTAGACTCACGAACAAACTTCTGCCACCAAGCATCCTTTATATTCTTTTTCAGTTCACTTCCAAGAGGACCGTAATCCCACGAATTTGCAAGTCCGCCGTAAATCTCGGAACCCGGATACACAAACCCTCTGTTCTTTGCAAGTGCAACCAATTTATCCATTGTTAACTCTGCCATACATTTCCACCCTTTCCAAACTACTTATCTAGCGGTTTCATTGTAGGGAACAACAAAATATCCCTAATAGAAGCACTATCTGTAAGTAACATTATAAGCCTATCAAGCCCAATTCCAAGTCCACCCGTAGGAGGTAAGCCGATTTCAAGAGCATTAACGAAGTCAAGATCCATTCCACCGGCTTCCTCATCGCCCTTATTCTTAGCTTCAACTTGTTTTAAAAATCTCTGATATTGGTCAATAGGATCATTCAACTCGGAATATGCATTGCCATATTCTCTACCGCCGATAAACATTTCAAATCTCTCTGTAAGTCTCTTATCATCTTTCTTTCTTTTCGTAAGAGGCGAAATCTCAACAGGATAATCAATAATAAATGTAGGTTGAATTAAAGTTTCCTCAACAAACTCTTCAAAGAATGCATTTATAATATGACCTCTTGTATTCTTAATTTCATCGTATTCAACATGTTTTTCCTTAGCAATCTTTTGAGCCTCTTCGTCAGTTTCAATTTTATTAAAATCAACTCCGGTAACCTCTTTTATACTATCAATCATGCTAACTCTCTTCCAACCAGGAGTAAGATCAATATCTACGCCTTGATAAGAAATTTTAGTAGTACCAAGGACATTTTTAGCCAAAGTAGAAACAATCTCCTCTGCAATATCCATCATATCGTGGTAATCTTCATATGCGGAATAAAGCTCAATATTAGTAAACTCAGGATTATGCTTAATAGACATACCCTCATTTCTAAAAAGTCTTCCAATCTCGTAAACCTTGTCAAAACCACCGACAATAAGCCTCTTTAAATATAATTCAGGTGCTATTCTTAAATACATATCAAGGTTTAACGTATTGTGATGAGTAATAAAAGGACGAGCAGCATCTCCTGTTACAATAGTATTTAAAATAGGAGTTTCAACTTCCATATACCCCTTTTCATCCAAAATTCTTCTAAGTTCCTTAATAATCTTACTGCGGATTATAAACGTCTTTCTGGTATCGGGATTTACAATTAAATCAACATATCTCTGTCTATATCTTAAATCTGTATCTTTTAACCCATGAAACTTTTCAGGCAAAGGTCTTAATGACTTAGAAAGCAATGTAAGTTCTTCAGCATGTACCGAAATTTCGCCAGTTTTTGTTTTAAAAACAAACCCTCTAATGCCGACAATATCACCAAGGTCGTAATTTTTAAACTCTTTATAGGCTTCTTCGCCTATGTCATTTATAGAAACATACGACTGAATCTTACCTTGCATGTCCTGAATATGGCAAAAAGAAGCCTTACCCATAATACGCTTTGCCATAATTCTACCGGCAACTACAACTTCTTTTCCTTCAAGTTCATCATAATTTGCAAAAACTTCTTCACTGGTATAAGTACGATTAAACTTAGTAATTTCAAAAGGATCTTTACCTTTAGCCTGCAGTTCAGCGAGTTTATCCCTTCTAATCTTTAGTAACTCATTTAAATCAACTTCCGGTTGAACATTTTCTTCCATAAACAGCCCCCCTGAATAATAATCATAAAATATATCGATATTATACTACATAATTTATCAATATTGCAATTTTTTTCTATAATTTATTTCTGCACCAACAACTTTTTCTCGCGTTCCGAAATAAAAGCACCTTCAATTGCATTTTCCTGCATTTTTCTTATATCGCTATCTGTAATACCTATATTTTTAATAGCTTCGTACTCCTTGTCTAAAGTCGTATCACTAACCGTCATATTATCCGTATTAACAGTCACTTTAATTTCCTCATCTAAAAGTCTTTTTATCGGATGATTTTTAATTCCGCCTAAAACCGCCTTTGTCTGTACATTACTAATCGGACAACACTCAACAACAATATCTGAATCTCTTACAAGCTTCATTAGCTCCTTGTTTCCATCTAATGCAATTCCATGTCCAATTCTTTTTGCACCAAAATAAATAGCCCGCTCTATACTATCTTCTCGCCACTTTTCGTCTCCTGCTTCTCCGGCATGAATTGTAAAAGGAATATTTAAATCCCTTGCCAATGAAAAAACAGCCTCAAACTCAGATGTTGCGTTATTTGCTTCTCTGCCTGCCAAGTCAAGCCCTACAACACCTTTTTTTTCAAACTCCTTAGCTAAATATATCGTCCGTAAATTCCCTGCTAACCCGGCTTGTCCGTCAGTTAAATTCCTCATCATACAAAGAAGTATATTGATTTTCATACGTGAAAAACGAATAACAGAACGTACACCTTCTATAAACTCACTTACAATACTTTCTTCATACGAAAATTTTTCGTTACTCGGAATACTTGCCGAATGAAGTTGCGGAGCAAAACGGATCTCGGCATATGTAACGTTTTGCCTTTTTAATTCATTTGCAATTCCAACCCCTGCAATATACATATCTCTAGGCGTTTGCAAAAGCTTAACAGGAAGTGAAAAGCATTTAAGGTATTCTTCTAAGCTCCCGCAATTTTCCCCAACAGACACTTGCTTCTTTATTTTTTCTTGCCAATCAGAGCCAGTAATAAGCTCACGTTCGCTATCAGATAAAATATCTTGATTAACTTCGATTAATGTGCGAATCGTTTCAAGAGGCAAAGAACCGTCTGCATGAAGATGTAAGTCAATTTTCATATATGTTATTCCTCCCTTTGGATATATTATATAAAATTAGAAAAATGTAGTCAAACAAATAGAGGCTGCAAAACGTATCATAAGCCTTTTAGATAGTATTCTATCATGTTTGTGTATTGGCCCTGTGCATTTAAACATGTATCTATTAAATAGCCCTTTTCAGTTTTATTCTGATATTCCCTTAAGCCTCTATAATAAAACAATTTATCCCTATCTAATATAATAAACGGAATTATATTATTTTTTAAGCACTCTTTAAATGCTATCATTCTGCCAACTCTGCCGTTACCATCTTGAAATGGATGTATTTTTTCAAATCTTGCATGGAATTCTATTATTTCTCTTATTGTCACTTCAGCCAACGAATTATACCATTCTATTAGTTTTTTCATATCTTGAGGAGTTTGCTTCGGAGATGACGTTCTCATACTGCCTGCTTCATTTGCAAGCTTTTTATACTCCCCAACATTAAACCATTTTTTTCTGCTATCCTTAGTCCCTTCTTTTAAAATTTTATGAAAATTGTTAATTATATTCTCTGTTAGATTTTCATCTGCTATATCTAACATATAGTCAACTAATCTAAAATGATTCACTGTTTCTAATATATCATCAACACTTATAACTGTTTCATTTTCAAATAAAACAGTGTTTGTCTCATAGATATACCTTGTTTGGTCTTCAGTTAATTTACTGCCTTCAATATGATTTGTATTGTATGCAAATACAATTTGCGTATTATAGTATAAATTCCCCTTTAGTTCCATTTCTTTTTGCTCTCTTAGAGTTTCTAAAATATTTATTTTAGTAATATCAAATTTTTCTTCATCTTTTATTAGTTCATCAACTGTTATATTAAATGTATCCGCTATTCTCTTTAATGACTCAATATTCGGTTCTATTAAATTGGATTCATATTTTGATATCGTACCCGGCTCAACTTCTAATATTTCTGCAATATCTTTTTGAGTCATTTTATTTAATTCTCTATACTCTTTTATTCTTTTCCCTATCCCCATAAGTTCACTTCCTTTTTTATTATTATATCATATTATTTCCAAAAAAGATAGTTCATATGTATTTATGGCGTTTTTAATTCAAATAAAGATAGTTATTTTTCAAAGTAAAAGTTCAAATAACTATAATATGGGGACGTTTCTGCCATAGCCAAAAACGTCCCCATATCATAATTATTTATTTAATTGATAAAACAACTCGGAAACTGGTATCACTACTACTTGCTCCCGTACCTCGACCAAAATCAAATATTCCTGCATATCCATCATGGTAATAACCGCCTCTTACAAAGATAGGGCTATTGTAATCCGGCATATATGAATAATCTGCATCCCATGAATTGTTACTACTAGCAGTAGTAGTGCTATTACTACTTGTTTCATAAACTGCATCTCCAACCTTAGCTGATGAATACGATGAACCTTCATACAACTCTACATATTTTGTATTTCGATTTGCATATAAGTTTTCAGCATATGAAGAATTAAGACTGCCGCCGGAATAATATGCTGCTACATATTCATACGCTCCACCAGACAAATCATATATACCATATACATTGTGTGTAGTAGATGCTTTTACTCCATTCACTGTATTCCATTTATTATCCGTGCTGATTGAATAACCACTATTTTGCTCATTTGCAGCTATTCCAGTTATACAACTACTATTATTATTAGCATATGGAATTCTTCCTATTGCATTTGCTAAATATGCAATTGCTCCCCATTCGCTATTTCTCATTAAATGTGAATCTGCATTTCTAAATGTATTATACGCATATTCATACATCTTACTTACACTTATACTTCCCCAACTGCTTACTCCGGGTTTTGATTGTGCTACGTAACTTGTCGCTGTTGGTTTATCTACTGCGTTTGTGGTATCTGTGTTTGTTCCTTGACTTGCTTCGTATTTCGCTACCCATATTCCTGTTAGTTCGTC
>CAZXFU010000010.1:0-27274 GCA_964640345.1 uncultured Eubacteriales bacterium | reverse complement strand
TTAGTATAGATTTTATTAAGGACGTTAGAGCAGTTGTAGTGAAAATAAATGAAGGGATTGATCATCATGCTTGTGAAAGGATAAAGAGTAAAATTGACTTGGCAATCGAGTTTAGAAAGGCAGAATTTTTAATTTTTGATTTTGACGGTGTTAATTTTATGGACAGCTCAGGGATAGGGCTTATTATGGGGAGATACAAATTAATTTCAAAGCATGGCGGAGAGACATTTGTTATTAATTTAAAACCTGCTGTTAGAAAAATTTTTCAGATGTCAGGTATTTTTAAGATTTTAAAGGAAGAGAAAAATACAGATAGTGTATTACAAAAGATAAAAGCGGAGGTGTAAGATGAGTTACGATAATATTATGAAAATTGAGTTCTTAAGTAAGTCAAATAATGAAGGCTTTGCAAGGGTCGCAGTTGCTTCGTTTGTGTCGCAACTTGATCCTACAATTGAAGAATTATCCGAGATAAAGACTGCCGTTTCTGAAGCGGTTACTAATTCTATCGTTCATGCATATGAAGACGAGCTTGGGATGATTTCTGTTTCGGCTCAGATTAAAGATGATACGGTTACTATTCAGATAAAGGACAAGGGAAAAGGAATTATTGATATAGATAAGGCTAAAGAGCCTTTATATACTACAAAACCTGATTTAGAACGTTCGGGAATGGGATTTACTATTATGGAGAATTTTATGGACAAACTTACAGTTAAATCCGAGGTTGGGAAAGGTACTACTGTTACAATGAGCAAGAGAATTAAAAAGAATGTGTTAAATGGAATACATAAAGAGCGAGTTTTGGCTAATTAGTTTTTACTAAAGAGAAAGGAAAAAATATGGAATTTACTAATGAAGAACTTCTGGTACAGGCTAATTCCGGTTCGAGAGAAGCAGTTGAGATGATTGTTGAAAAGAATTCGGGACTTGTTTGGAGTATTGTTAAACGTTTTTTAAATAGAGGGTATGAAAGAGAGGATTTATATCAGATCGGATGTATTGGTCTTATTAAGGCGATCAGAAAGTACAGTTTTGAGTATAATACACAGTTTTCTACTTATGCTGTTCCACTTATTATGGGAGAGATTAAGCGTTTTTTGCGAGATGATGGACTGGTTAAGGTTAGTCGTGTTGTTAAAGAAAATGCTACAAAAATAAAACTTGCAATTGATTTTTATTTTGCAAAAAATGGTGCTGAGCCGACTATTGCTGAGATTTCAGAACATCTTAAAATTTCTGAAGACGATGTTGTTATAGCTCTTGAAACGTTGAAACCTGCAGAGTCGCTAAATGCGGTTGTAAATGAAGCGGATAAGAATCCTGTATATTTGATAGATAAGCTTGCAGATGTTGAAAATACAGATTTTAAGGAGTTTGAGAAAATTGTATTAAAGGATTTGCTTTCTGAATTACCTCCTCGTGAAAAGCAGATAATTGCCATGAGATATTTTAAAGGTGCGACTCAGGTTAAGGTTGCGAATATGCTTGGAATTTCGCAGGTTCAAGTATCTCGAATGGAAAAGAAGATTTTAGAAAATATGCGTAGTAAGATGGCGGAGTAAGAATATGAGTAAAATTGTTATTATTGGTGGCGGTGCATCCGGCTTGTTTTTAGGTTGCAATGTAAAAAAAGATGATGAAGTTATTATTATAGAGAAAAACGATAGACCGGGAAGGAAGCTCGCAATTACCGGAAAAGGCAGATGTAATATTACTAATATGACGGATATGAGCGAGTTTATAAAGAATGTACCGGGAAACGGTAAGTTTTTATATAGTGCATTTTATTCGCTTACCAATAATGATGTCGTAAACTTTTTTGAAAGCCATGGCGTTAAAACGAAAGTTGAACGTGGGGAGCGTGTTTTCCCTGTGTCTGATTCTGCTAAAGATGTTGTTGAGGCGTTATATAGATGTGCGTTAAAAAATGGAGTTAAGTTTAGGTTTAATACTGCTGTGAATAATGTTTTGACTTCAAAAGGAAAGGTTACCGGAGTTAGAATTAAGGGCGGAGAGATTATTTCTGCCGATAAGGTAGTTATTGCGACAGGTGGACTTAGTTATCCTAAAACCGGTTCTACCGGAGATGGTTATAAAATGGCAAGAGAGCTTGGACATACCGTTATTATGCCTAAACCGTCGTTGGTTGGATTAATTACCGATACTGAATATGTTGGCGGAATGCAGGGACTATCGTTAAAAAACATTGGCTTTAAGTTACAAAATGATAGTGGCAAAGTGATATATGAGGACTTTGGAGAAATGCTTTTTACACATTTTGGAATATCCGGACCGGTGGTTTTAAGCGGAAGCCGTGTTGTTCATAAGTATATGGATGAGAAGTTAAATATTAGCGGAGTTACCGCAAGTATTGACTTAAAACCGGCACTTAGTTATGAAAAATTAGACTTACGTGTCCAACGTGATTTTTCTAAGTATATTAATAAGCAGCTAAAAAATGCTTTATTTGATTTATTGCCTGAGAAAATGATAAATGCGGTTATAAAGGCATCAAAGCTTGATGAAAATAAGGCGGTTAACAGTGTTACCCGTGAAGAGAGATTGAGACTTATTGAGACTTTAAAGAATTTTACTGTTAAAGTGACAGGAATAAGACCGATCGATGAGGCGATTGTTACTTCAGGAGGTATTAAGATTTCTGAAATTGATCCTAAAACTATGGAGTCTAAAATTGTTGAAGGGTTATATTTTTGTGGGGAAGTTATTGATGTTGATGCCTTTACCGGCGGATTTAATTTGCAAATAGCTTTTTCAACTGCTTATTTAGTTTCAGAAGCTATTTGAGGCAGTTCATTAATTTCTTTGTTTTTGAACAGATTTAGCAAAATCAATGATTACGGTAAAAATATGTAAATAAAAAAATTTTTTTGCCGAAATAGTAAGAGTATAAGAGTTTTTCGAAAAGACTTAATGACGAGGTGGAAAGATGAAAAAAGTTATTATGGGATTATTATGCTTTTGCTTGATGATTAACGTGTCGCTTGGATATACGCTAACTGTTAATGATTTTTCAAGGACAGGAGTGAATTCGGGAAGGGAAATTACTGTAAATGCCGTTGAAAAAAACGGAAAGAAGTTTAAAGGTTGGGAGATCATAAACGGGAATTTGGTTTTAGAAGATTTGTCTTTAAGATCTATAACTTTTATCATGCCGGCGGAAGACGTTGAGTTAAGAGCCAGTTACGATACCGGAGATAGTACTAGTAAGTATTCTTTAGCTATTGAATCTTTATTTTTTACAAGGAGCGAAAAGAAGAGTGAGGGTGAAAGTGTTACTGTTGTGGCAATAACTGATAGTGATACAAAGACTTTCTCGGGCTGGACAGCTACAGGAATAACTTTAACAGAAGAGCAACAGAAAAGCAGTACGATAACTTTTACTATGCCTGGTAACGCTGTAAATTTAGTGGCAAATTATACGAATAAGTAATTTTCGCAAAAAAGGCAGCAAATTCTTTAAAAATATTGATTTTTACATTTTTTTGGTATATACTAATAAAGCATGTTAGTTAACAACCTATTACTAGGAAAAACAGTTTCTCCAACTTTTTTCTTGGAATAAGGCGTTTAACAATAAATATTAGGAGGTGTAGTAATGGATAAACAAAGTATAATTGCTGAATACAGAACACATGAAACTGATACGGGTTCTCCTGAAGTTCAAATAGCTCTTTTAACAGCAAGAATCAATCATTTAACAGATCATTTAAAAACACATCAAAAAGACAACCACTCAAGACGTGGGTTATTTAAGATGGTTGGTCAAAGAAGAGGGTTACTTAATTACTTGGCAGATAATGATATCGAAAAATATCGTGAACTTATTGCTAAATTAGGAATTAGAAAGTAGGTAAAATAGTGAAAAGTTTAGAAAAATAATTCTGGGCTTTTCACTTTTTCAGTATTAAGAGAAAAAACTTGTTTTTTCTTTTTTGTAAATAATTAAAATGGCTTCATAATGTGTAGTTGGTAGTTGATAGTTGACAGTTTGAATTGTATGTCAAATTGTGAACCATAACTACTACTAGCATATGAAGTAAAAGAGGAGGAGTAATATGTTTAGAACTTTTGAAACAATGCTTGCCGGAAGAAAACTAGTAGTAGAAACCGGCAAAATGGCACAACTTACCAACGGACATGCACTTGTGCGTTATGGAGACACTGTTGTAATGGTAAACGTTACAGCGTCTAAAAAACCTAGAGAGGGTATTGACTTTTTCCCTCTTAGTGTGGATTATGAGGAGAAATTATATTCAGTAGGAAAAATACCGGGAAGCTTCCAAAAAAGAGAAGGAAAACCGTCAGATAAGGCAATATTGGTATCTCGTGTAATAGATAGACCGATTCGCCCGTTATTTCCTAAAGATTTAAGAAATGATGTTGCGGTAGTTGCTACCGTTCTTTCTGTTGACCAGGATAATTCGCCTGAAATTGCTGCGATGATTGGCGCTTCAATTGCAATTTCAATATCCGATATCCCATTTAACGGACCTACGGGTTCTGTTGCAGTAGGATATGTGGATAACGAAATTGTTATAAACCCTACAGAGGCTCAAAGAGAGAAAAGCAGACTTGCTTTAACAGTTGCGGGAACAAAGGAAAAAATCTGTATGATAGAAGCAGGAGCTGATCAGATTCCTGAAGATATAATGGTTGAAGCGATTGCTAAGGCTCATGTTGAGATTAAGAAAATTGTAGAGTTTATCGAAGGAATTCAAAAAGAAATCGGAAAGCCTAAATTTGAATACCAGAAGTTTGAAGTAAATAAAGAAATAATGCATGATATTGAAGAGTATTTAGGTAATAGATTAAGAGAGACGATTATTACTACTGCAAAGCAAGAAAGAGAATCCGGAATGGACGCTATAAAAGACGAGTTATTTGAACATTTTGCCGAGAAATATCCGGATAGCAATCTTGCTATAAGTGACGCCTTATATTATCTTCAAAAGAAGACAGTAAGAAAGATGATCTTAGAAGAAAAAGTAAGACCGGACGGAAGAGGACTTGAACAGATAAGACCTCTTAGTGCAGAAATTGATTTGCTGCCTAGAGTTCACGGCTCTGCGTTATTTTCGAGAGGTCAGACTCAGGTATTATCCGTTGTAACTCTTGGTCAAGGAAAAGAAGAGCAAATACTTGACGGAATAGATAATGAGGAATCGAAAAGATATATTCATCAATATAACTTCCCGCCTTACAGCGTAGGAGAGGCAAGAGCACCACGTAGTCCCGGAAGAAGAGAAATTGGTCACGGAGCTTTGGCTGAGCGTGCATTGGTTCCGGTAATACCTTCTCAAGACGAATTCCCTTATACAATAAGAGTTGTGTCTGAGGTTTTATCTTCAAACGGTTCAACTTCTCAAGGAAGTGTATGTGGAAGCACATTAGCATTGATGGCTGCTGGAGTTCCTATAAAAGAACCTGTAGCAGGTATTTCATGCGGACTTATAACAGATGATAATGACAGAAGCAAATATCTTTTGATTACAGATATTCAAGGAATTGAAGATTTCTTTGGCGATATGGACTTTAAGGTTGCCGGTACTAAAAACGGTATTACAGCAATTCAGGTTGATATTAAGATTGACGGATTAACTATAGATATAATTCGTGAAACATTTGAAAGACTTAAGAAGGCTAGAACGTATATATTAGACGAAGTATTGTTAAAAGCAATAGACAAGCCAAGAGCTGAAATATCTAAGTATGCTCCTAAAACTACTGTGTTTAATATTGACCCTGAAAAGATAAGGGATGTTATCGGTACAGGCGGAAAAGTAATAAATAAGATTATAGAGCAAACAGGCGTTGAAATTGACATCGAAGATGATGGAAAAGTATGTATTTATGCGGTAAATTCCGAAGCAGCAGATAAAGCTTATAAAATTATTATGGGAATAGTAAAAGAACCGGAAGTTGGCGAGATATACAGCGGAAAGGTTACGAAAATTATGCCGTTTGGAGCTTTTGTGGAAATTCTACCCGGAAAAGAAGGGTTAGTTCATATTTCAAAGTTAGAACACAGAAGAGTTGAGAAAGTTGAAGACGTCGTAAAAGAAGGCGACGAAATAATGGTTAAAGTTATTGAAATAACAGACCAAGGTAAGATCAATTTGTCAAGAAAAGATTTATTGCCTAAGGAAGAAAAGTTAGAAGAAAAGAAATATTAAAATTTAAGTTAAAAAAATCGGCTATAAAAATGAGTTGTAAAAAAGCACATTTCTATAGTCGATTTTTTTAATCTGAATTTTGGTGGAGGCGAGGAGAATCGAACTCCTGTCCATAAGTCTCGCCACATAAACTTCTCCGAGTGCAGTTTGTAGTTTTACATTCCCTCTATCGCACGCCTACAAACAGGTTTGCGACTTTAGTAGCTTCATAAAGTACCCCCCGACGCAAAGCTTTGCCGGATTCGTGGTCACCTGTCGACGCCGAGCACTAAGCCGGTGACACTCTTAGGTCGACGTAGCCGCACTTAGGCAGCTAAAGCTAATTCATTATTATTAGCGTTTAATTTAAATTCTCGTTTTTTTAAGTGGCCAACGAGAGTCCACTACTCGCTATTTATGATTTGAAACAAATGTCGATACCTTTACGCCCCCATATTAGCTTTGATTTTTCTCTTTAAATCTCATAGCCATTTCTTTTTCGGCACTTTTCTTAGCAATATCCTGACGCTTATCGTAAAGTTTCTTGCCTTTTCCTATACCAATAGTAAGTTTTGCCCATTTTCCTTTTAAATATAAATCAAGCGGAACAAGAGTAATACCATCTTTTTTTATAAGACCGACAAGTTTATTTATTTCTTTACGATTAATTAAGAGCTTTCTCTTTCTCGTAGGCTCAGAATTAAATATATTTCCTTTTTCGTAAGGACTTATATGCATATTATTTATAAAAAGTTCGCCATGGTCAATAGAAGCATAACTATCTTTCAAATTAACATTACCCATACGAATAGACTTTATTTCAGTACCGGTAAGTAAAATCCCGGCTTCAAACTTATCTTGAATAAAATAATCATGATTAGCTTTTCTATTAGATGCAATCTGCTTAATAGGATAAGTTGCCACCACGGTTCCCCCTTTCAAAATAATTCTTTAACATTATACATCATAAAATAATTCTTTACAAGTGGGAAAATCTGTATATATTATAATGAGAGCCACAAATTTTAGGGCTTCAAATAAGAGATAATAGCCAGTACTAATTTTGTTCAAGAATTTTTTTCAATTCTTCATTGCGTTTAACCTTATTAGTAGTAGTCTTAATTAAAGGTTCTTTTGTTAAAATCATATGTTTTATATGCTTATACATAGGAAAAGTTTTATTAACTTCTTTAATCTTATCCCAAATAATATCCCTAACTTCGTCTTCATTCGCATCAGGGTATAACTCTTTAACGACTTTTTCATTATAAACAACCTTAATAGCAACTTTTACATCGTTTTTATCATTACCTTCTGGCAAACCAAAAACAAATGATTCGTCAATTTCTTCAATTCTATTTACAACGGTCTCTATTTCATCAGGGAATATTTTTTTACCGTTTTTTAGAACAATAAGATCTTTACTTCTTCCTGTAATAAACAAAAACCCGTCCTTATCTAAATAACCTAAATCTCCGGTATGAAACCAGCCGTTTTTTAACACTTCGTTTGTGCGTTTCTCATCATTATAGTATCCCATCATTACATTGGGACCCTTTACAAGTATCTCGCCTATTCCGTTGGAATCCGGGTTATCTATTTTTATATTAACATGTTCCATAGGAAGACCGACAGAGCCTGGTTTTATAACAAAACTATTTTCAGCGGCAATTACAGGAGATGTTTCAGTAAGACCATATCCTTGAACAAGATGAATACCGATTGCGTTAAACCACTTTGCGGTACGTACATCAAGAGGTGCACCGCCGGATATTACAAACCTTATACTTCCCCCAAGAGACCTTATAAGCTCTTTGAAAAGTGATTTGCGAAGATCAATATGGAATTTTAATAATAAATTGCTAAGCCATATTGCAAAATTAACCATCTTTGTTTTTCCCTGCTTTTCTATTTCTTTTACATATGCAGAGTAAATTTTGTCAATTAAAATAGGCACACCTACAAATACTGAAACCTTGTACTCGATTAAATTTTGTTTTATATATTTTAAACCGTCCGGGAAAACAGTTTTCACACCCGAAGCTAACATCATTAGCATACAAGTCGAACCGAAAATATGATGATATGGTAAAAATGCAATATTAATATCAGTATTATAAAAGACCTCAACCAGCTGCATATCGTATATGTTTGTGGCGAGACCGTGCTGATTTAACATTACTGCTTTAGATTGAGATGTTGTGCCGGAAGTAAACAGCAAAATGCTCATTTTATAACTATCAATTTTACAATTTATAAAATTTTTATTTCCTTTTTCGATTTCGGTTTTTCCGTCTGAAAGTAAATCTTTAAAATACAAAAAATCATCTGTTTCATCAATGCAAATAAAATGCTTTATGTTAGTTGTTTTATTCTCTTTTATTTTTTTTATGTATTCAACTGTTTTTGAATCGAAGACGACGGCTTCAACCTCACTTCTTATTAAAGAATTTTCCAATTCTTCAAGTTGCAACCCTTTATCTAGCGGAACAGATACCATATCTCCGAGCAAGTTAGCCAAGTGGCTTACCGCCCATTCGTAACAATTATGCCCGATTATGGCAACTCTCTTTCCTTTTAATCCCAGCTTGTATAAAGAGGTACCGAAAGCATTTATATCATTTAGCAAATCTTCATATGTATGATTTATAAAACTGATATGCCCCGGCACTTTAACTTTCGTTGTAAAGGCAATATCTTTAGCATATTTGTTTGCTGAATTATAAAGGATTTCTTTTACATTGTTGAATTTAGTGATTTTATTATTCTCCATGATGTCCTCCTGCTATATTGTCTCAAAAACTAAAAGACTTAGTCTTCGAAATAATTATACATTTCTAAAAAAAACATGTCAACTTTTCTGTTATTACAATGAGCACAAAGAAAAAATATTACTTTACTATACAATTTGAATGTTGACTAAATGCATACTGTATGTGAAATACAAGACTGTTAAAAATAAAAAAGCACTTAGTTGACAAACATTTTTCAAAATTATACAATTTAAACATTGGAAATTTGGGAATAACAAAAGAGAAACTAGGAGGAGAACTAATGAGAACTAATGGAAAAATCGAAGAGATTTACAAGGTTATAAACGGTGAGCATAAAGATCCGTTCTCTGTTTTGGGAATGCATGTAATAACAAGCGAAAAAAAGAAGTGCGTTACGGTAAGAGCGTATTTGCCTTATGCAAAAACATGCTATTTAATAGATTTAGAAAAGAATGAAAGATACGAAATGGATTTGATAGATGATTCCGGTTTTTTTGAAATAATCTTAAAAGACAGAAAAGATTTATTTAAATATAAATTAATGACTTTAGATAATTACGGCGTTTCGTATACGTTCTATGATCCTTATTCTTTTTGGCCTGTTATAACAGATTATGATTTGTATTTGTTTAATGAAGGTAAAAACATGAGAATATTCGATAAACTCGGTGCTCATATTATTGAAATGGACGGGATTACAGGTGTGCTTTTTGCGGTTTGGGCACCTAGTGCAAAAAGAGTAAGCGTAGTTGGTAATTTTAACGGTTGGGACGGAAGAAGATACCAGATGCGTATGAGAGGTACTTCCGGAGTATGGGAGATATTTATTCCGGAGCTTGGGGAAGGCGAATATTATAAATATGAAATAAAGGCTCAAAATAACGATGTTTTCTTAAAGGCAGATCCTTATGGTTATTATGCGGAACTTAAACCAAAGACGGCGTCTATTATTTATAATTTAGATAAGTTTAATTGGAACGATAGCGAATGGATAGAGAAAAGATCACATGGAGACAATACGAAAAAACCTATGTCAATATATGAAGTTCATCTTGGCTCTTGGATGAAGCCTATTCATAATGACGAAGATTCATATTTTAACTACAGAGAACTTGCGGATAGGTTAATCCCGTATGTTCAGGATATGAACTATACTCATGTTGAATTACTTCCTATAGCAGAGCATCCTTTTGATGGATCATGGGGATATCAGGTTTGCGGATATTATGCTGCAACGAGTAGATATGGAACTCCTGAAGATTTGATGTATTTTATAGAAAAATGTCATGAAGCGGGAATTGGTGTTTTGGTTGATTGGGTTCCGGCACACTTCCCAAAAGATGCACACGGTCTTGCAAAGTTTGACGGCTCAGCAGTATATGAACATGCCGATCCTAGACAGGGAGAGCATCCTGACTGGGGAACGCTTATATTCAATTTTGGAAGAAACGAAGTAAAGAACTTCCTGATTGCAAATGCATTGTTTTGGTTTGAAAAATATCATATTGATGGGCTTAGGATAGATGCAGTTGCTTCTATGTTATATCTTGATTATGGTAAAAAAGAGGGCGAATGGATTCCTAATAAATGGGGCGGGCGTGAAAATGTCGAGGCAATTGACTTTATGCGTGAATTAAATAAAGAAGTTTATGCTCATTTCCCAAATGTTATAATGGCGGCTGAGGAGTCTACTTCATGGGCGTTAGTTACGAAGCCTACGTATATTGGCGGCCTTGGATACAGCTTTAAGTGGAATATGGGCTGGATGAATGACTTCTTAAGATATATGAGTATGGACCCTATTTACAGGAAATATCATCATACGTTGATTACTTTTTCAATGTGGTATGCATATTCAGAAAATTTTATTTTAGTTTTGTCACATGATGAAGTTGTACATGGAAAATGCTCTATGTTAAGTAAAATGCCGGGAGATTATTGGCAAAAGTTTGCAAATCTTAGAACTGCCTATGGATTTATGTATGGTCATCCCGGTAAAAAGCTTATGTTTATGGGAGATGAATTCGGACAATTTATCGAATGGAACTATCATCAAGGATTAGATTGGCATTTACTTGAATATGATATGCACAAGAAAATGCAAACGTATGTTAAAGATTTAAATAAATTATATAAAGAAACTCCTGCTTTATGGGAGCTTGATTGCGAAGAGAGAGGATTCGAATGGATAGATTGCCATGATGCTGAAAGAAGTGTTGTTTCATTCTTAAGAAGAGACAGTCATGGAAACGAATATATTATAGTAAGTAATTTTACACCGGTAAAATACGAAGGATACAGAATAGGCGTTCCCGGAAGAGGTTTTTATAAAGAAATATTTAATAGTGATTCTGAAAAGTACGGTGGCAGTAATGTGACTAACGGCGATGGATTATATGCAGATGATACTGCATGGCATTCAAGACTAAATTCAATAGTAATGACTGTCCCGCCGCTTGCAACTGTTATATTTAAGAAAATGTAAGAAAAAGAGGCTGTCCCCCCTAAATAGCAAATATCTTATATATTTAACGCTGCTCAGGATTCACGGCAGTAGGTTCTAGCTAATTACTTGCGTAGTTAGAGAACCTTTGCATGGGACGTACATCTGCGTGAAACACGCAGTGTTACGTCCGCAACGGAAAGCTTTTATCCTACACTGTAGGATGCTTTCCTGTGAATATTCGCATCTTTTAAATATATAAGATATTTGCTATTTAGGGGGGACAGCCTCTTTTTCTTAGCTTTGCACGGTTATAAAAAGTACGTCATTGTCTATTTTTGCATTGATTGTGACTACGGCACCACTATTGTTTTTAAACTGTAAGTCTTCCGCACCATATGCAACTGTTGCGTCTTTTCCTTCTTCAATATAGGTCACGTCTCTGCTATGTTCGTGGCGTTCAGTTATTTCCATTCCTGCGTTTAGTGCCGCATTATATAATGTTGAACTTATTTGACAAAGTCCGCCGCCATAACCTTTTATCTTGTTTCCGTGACCATCAAAGATAATTGCTTCTTTAAAGCCTGTTTCTTCATTTCTTGGACCTATGCAGTCATTAAAAGAAAAAGTAGCTCCCGGCTCTACTTTTGCACCATTTAATTTTTCAACGCCGACTTTGATATTGTTAAGTCTTTCAGGCGTTTTATCGGTAATATTTGTGTAAAATTCGCCATATACTTTTTGAACATTTATTTTACTTGTTGTGTAATTTATTTGTGAGTTTTGGTTTGAATTTTTTTTTTGGCAACCGGTAAAAGTAAATGTTATGATAAATAAAATAATCAAGGTTAAAAATCGCATTATCACTAGCTCCCATCCTTTAAATTTGCAAAAAAACTAAAAGTATAGTAATATACTACTTTGTGTTAATAGTTTTTAATAAATTCTAAAAAAAATACATAGAAACAAATGGAGAAACATAAAATATAGTAAACAAAGCAATGTACATAGGAAAGAGGGGGAAAATATGGAACAAGTAATAAACCGATATCAAAGTCCATATCGAACTGGTGCAAGGCGAATAGAAGCAGATAGAAAGGTAATAAAATGTTGGGGAAAGTTTGTGAAGCAAACGATAATTAGTGCCGCAATCTTAGGAACAGTAATTGCATGTGAAAATGTTGAAGTTATTGCAAATTCGGATATTTGGAATAAAGCAACTGAAATTGCAAAAAGCGATATTAATATAGATCAGGTAAGAAACGGCATAGAATGGGGAATCGAGTATATTAAAATAGCGGTTCCTGAGATATTAAATCCCGAGAGTACTGAGACAAAAACTTCGGAAGTAAGTCAGCAAGCCGAAGCCGTAGAAGTAAGTACTTCTGTGGCAGAAGAAATACCTGAACCGGAAGCAGATCCAACAGAAGGGATGACTCAAGGCGAAAAAGATATATACAATATAGTAAAGGCTACAACAATTTTAAGACCGCTAAACGGGGAGATAACATCAACGTTTGGAGACAGGATTGATCCTGTCACATCAAAATATACGTTACATACAGGAATTGACTTTGCTGCTGTTACCGGTACACAGGTAAAATCGGCGATTGCCGGTACTGTTGTTGAAGTAAAGAAAAGTAATGTTTCCTTAGGAAATTGTGTAAAAATAAAGAATTCGGATATAGTAACTACATATGCACATTGCTCTGAAATAAAAGTTAAAGAGGGCGATAAAGTTTTACAAGGCGACGTTATCGCATTATCTGGAAATACAGGAAAAACAACCGGACCACATCTACATTTTGAGGTGACGAAAGATGGCAGGTATGTTGACCCTGAAAAGGTAATATATACGATTGACGAAAAAGTATAAGGGTTGTGAGAAGATGATTTTTCGCATAAGAAAATTATATGTGTCTGTTAGCGTTTACTTTTTTATCATGCTTTTGTGGGTTATTATGACGCAAAAAGTAAAAGCATTTGCATTATGTATTATTGCTCTCATTTTGCATGAAATAGGACATATAGCGATGATATATCATTTGGGCGAAAAGATAAATGTGTTTTACATACTCCCATTTGGCTTTTGCTGCAGATTGAAAAATCAGAACAAAGTAATTAGAGAGAAGATGATAAAAATATTATTGGCTGGACCTGTGGCAAGCATTTGTGCCTCAGGTCTTTTAATTTTTTGGACAAAAGAGTTTGCACTGGTAAATTTTATTTTGGGAATTTTTAATTTGCTGCCTGTAGGAAGTTTAGACGGCGGGCGACTTTCAAAATTTTTTGAATAAATTGCTGAAAAGTATAAAGTTTTAAAACTAGTTGCCGATTAATTTAACGTGAAATATCACTATACAAAAATGGAGGGTGGTGATTGGTATGGATGCCGCCTTAATAACAGGGAAGTTTAATTTCGGACTTAGTAATCTTAATAACTTGTCCAAGGACGTGACCCAAAAGACTGATTCTGGTTTTAAAGATATTTTTTCAAAAAATATTGAGAAAGAAAAAGGAGTTGTCGAAAAAAAGGAGAATAATAAAAATATAAAAGATGACGTTGATGAAAAAGGAAGTTTAGAGAACACTAAGACTGTTGATAAAGACGAGAAAGCGGAAAAAACGAAAGAACGAGAGAAAACTAAAGATAAGAAGAATGTTAAAGACGAGGGTAAAGAGACGACGGAAAAAATAAATGTTTTAGCTGAAAATATTTTAGGGAAACTGGAAGAAGCGGACGTAAAAGAAATAGGTTTTGAGGACGTTAAAGAACTGTTGGATGTCGAGAATATAAGTTTAACGGATGAAGAGATGTCTAAGGTACAGGAAGTTGTAAATGAAGGCTTATTGCAAAATGTTATCGAAGTTGGCCCACAGAACGTGGAAACGGAGAAAATTACGTTTAACGAATATGATGATTTAGAGAAAAAGCTGGAATCTTTGTGCGAAGAAATAGGAGATTCAGACTCTGAAATGAAAGAAACGGAACTGAAAAGTGAAGAGACCGGAAGTGAGTTTAATGATGAATTAAATTCTGATTTGTTATCGTCGTTTGAAGATGGGAATAGTTTAAAAAATAAGACTGTAAAAAATAAAGAAGGCAGAAATACTGGTTTTGAATTTAATAAAAAAGGAAATGTAGAGGGAAAGTTAGAACAATTTGACGTTGGAACAGAAAAGATTGATTTTAAAATTGCGGACGTTAAAACTGAGAATGTTTCGGATATTTTAATGAATAGAACTGCAGATATGCAGGAGCAAATAGACGTTATAAAGCAGGTTGCCGAGCATGTTGATGTTAATGTGCTTGAGGATAAGTCTGAAATGATTATAAAATTAAAACCTGATCATTTAGGGAAAGTTACAGTAGAGATAGCGGTAGAAAACGGCAATGTAACGGCTAAATTTTTGGCTGAAAGCCGTAAAGTAAAAGAAATACTTGAAGCCAATATGCAGGATTTAAAAGATCACCTTGCGAGTCAGGGAATGGTTGTTCAGGATTTAAGTGTTTCTGTTGGAAACGATGGAAGAGGACCTTTATTCGATCAGAATAATTATAGTTCGTTTAAAAAACGTCAGAAAATAGAGGAAGTTAATAATGAAGGCTTTTACGCAGAGGATGACGAATTTGGATTTAATGAATTAAAATCGCTTTACTATTATCCGGATAGTACGGTAAGTTATTCTGCGTAAATTTTAGGAGGTATTATATATGGCTGTTGATTCTGTGAGCGATGATTTTTTAGTCACACCGAGTACATATTCTACTGAAAGCAAAAATACATCATCATTAGGAAAAGATGAATTTTTAGGTTTGCTGGTTACTCAGATGCAGTATCAAGATCCTTTGGAACCGACGAACGATACTGAATTTATTGCTCAGATGGCTCAGTTTTCGTCTTTGGAACAGATGCAAAATTTAAATACGACTTTTTCACAGTTTCAATCATATTCAATGGTAGGAAAGTATGCCACTGCAAATTATGGTACTGAAACGATAGAGGGATATGTTGAGAGTGTAACTCAGGTCGGAGATACTACTTATGCAGTTATTGACGGAGTAAGCGTTGATGTAGATGATATATTTAAAGTAACGGATATGGCTGAGGAACTTCAGGTATTAACGAATATATTGACGCAATTGATCGAGGGGAATACTGACGACGCTAACAAAACAGAGGAAGGCGGAACGAATAATGCTACTGGTCTAGAAGATGGATCTCTTGAAGAAATCGAAGCATAAATAATTTTATAATTTGGGGTGGATTTCATGATAGTAAATAACAGAATAATTCCCGGCATAGGGAATGGCGGAATTACTCAGGGAAATCAATCTACTCAAGGTATTACAAAACCAAATACAAGTTTTGAAGATATTTTTGCAAAGAAACTTTTTGATAACAAGGAAGTTAAGTTTTCCAAGCATGCTGAAAGTAGATTGCAAACCAGAAATATAGAGCTTACTGATGAGCAGAAAGGTAAGCTGAATGACGCTATAAATAGAGCGGGAGAAAAGAACGTAAAGGATTCGCTTGTCATGGTTGACGATATCGCATTTGTGGTAAATGTGCGAGAAAAGAATGTCGTGACAGTATTAAATAAGGACGAAATGAAAAATAATGTTTTTACAAATATTGATGGGGCAGTTATAGCATAGGACGGTTATTTTTTGCACCTCTTGGGAGGAGTTTTACATATGATGAGATCAATGATGTCTGGTATTTCAGGTTTGAGAAACCACCAGACTGCTATGGACGTAATTGGAAATAATATTGCTAACGTAAACACGTCAGGGTTTAAAGCATCTCGTGTTTTATTTAAGCAAGTGTTTGCAAATACAATGGCTAACGCTACTGCACCAAACTCAGATACAGGTATGGGAGGAACAAATCCTATGCAAGTAGGTCTGGGTTGCAGTACTTCCAGCATTGATATGCTTTATACAGAAGGAAATATTGAAAGAACAGATAACCCATTAGATGTTTCCATAGACGGGAATGGATTGTTTATAATAAAAGAAGGCGATAGTAGTCCGTTTACTTTTACTAGATCCGGTGCTTTTGGTGTAGACAAGCAAGGAAATCTAAAAACGGCAAGTGGAGCGTTAGTTTGTGGTTGGCAGAAAAAAATCGAAACTGACGATATATCCGGAGAAACCGAATTCGCTACGACGATGGACGTTGAACCTATAAATATATTTAGAGATGTTTATAATGGAGATAAGCAGATAATAGAACCGCAAGCAACTACCGCTGTTGTGCTTTCCGGGAACTTAAATGCAAATAGTGAGGCTGGTACTACTGTTGGTGTCCCACTTACTTTGTATGATAATTACGGAAATGAAGTAGATGCGACGATGACACTTACTAAGTGGGAAAATGTTGCAGCTTCTAATTCACTTATATTAGATGATGTAAAAAACGAAAGGCTCGAAGACAGAGACGGAAATGCTTTAGCTTGGACAGCCGGTATGTATGTTAAAGAAATAACAGAAAAGTTTGGAAATCAGACGACTACTTACTTCCAAGAAGTATCTGAGGGAACATCCGGGGCATTGAAAGTAATAAATGATAAGAATGAGTATGTTGCGAATAAATGGACATACACGATAAGTGTTGCAGGCAATGTTGTAACTGATAACGCAGGCGATCCGGTTGAAGGTTCAATTATTTTTTCAAATAACCCCGGCGAGGGATATGGAAAAGTGCAAGAGTTGCTTGATAAAGACGGAAATCAGATTGATGGGTTAAAACTTGATTTTGTTGCTAAATATGATGCGAGTCCTGACAACAAGACTTCTATATATTTTGATTTTTCGAGTGTAACTCAATATTCGGCTAAAGATTCAATATACGTCTATGATTCAAACGGGTATACGACAGGTAAATTGAGCGATTACAGTATTGGCTCTGACGGTGTTATTACCGGAATTTATACGAACGGTAAGCAGCAACCTTTAGGAGTGATTGCTCTTGCAAGTTTTGAAAATTATGCAGGATTAAAAAGTGTTGGAGACAGTGCTTATTCTGAAACGGCTAACTCAGGCGATTTTAGAGCTATTGTACCCGGAGAAGAAGCAGGAGTTTTGACATCAAATACGTTAGAGATGTCGAACGTAGATCTTTCAACGGAGTTTACGAATATGATTATTTACCAAAGGGGCTTCCAGGCTAACAGCCGTGGTATTACGACAGCCGATGAGATGTTACAAGAGTTAGTTAATTTAAAGAGATAGTTTAAAAAAGATAGAATGTTGAAGTAGCACAGATATTATGTTGTTTAGTCTGTGCTATTTTTGTTAAAAAAATGACTCGAAGTGTCGACAATACCGAAGAATTTGAGGAAACGTGTTGAAAAAAAATTGCTTTTATGTTACAATTTAAGTAATATTTATAAGATTTCTCGTTTTTTTGATAGGGGGAGTTAATATGAAGAATAAACTGTTGGTAGGCGTAATGGTCTGTATGATGCTTGTCTTCGGGTTTAGCGTTTCAAACGCTGTTGAAATCGATAAAATCGATATGATAGATTACGATATCGTAGAGGAAGCGTGTTTGCAAAAAGATTGTGAGTCATCAGATTATATTAAGGTAGTTAATTTATGTAGTGAAGATTTTTGGGAGGATGGGTATGATTGTTTTGGTAAAGGCTTTATGTTGAAATCAGCATATGCTTTTAATTCTTCTGTAGAATATGATGGTATGTCATTGACGCTGCATTGTGAAGAAGAGGGGTGCATGGGACATTCTTATTCATATTATACAGAGTATACGTATTGTAACGGAGAAAAGTTTTTGATACATAATGGTTTTTTGCAAAAATATGAAATTGACACTTGTAGATTGTTATTTTCTGTTGAAGACGGAAATTTATACTTAATTTATTTTGATCCAAATGAAATCGACCTTTATTCGGAAGCTTTTGCAGGATTCGTGCGTGAAGCTGTTGGATCCAGCAATGGATATTATACTAAGAAATATGGAATATATCCTATATATACTGATATTAAAGGTTCAATGGAGCAACTTACTGTAACTAGAGAAAGAATTGCTCCGAATAACATGAACAGTATTTCTCTTGATGATGCATTTTTTGTTTGCAACACTCATAGTAAGTGTACGGAATGTGCTCATTATGTTGCAAGTAACGGATTTACTTTTAATGAAGCTTTTTCTGATAACTTTTTAAGTAAGTATTGCCCTAAACATACTTGTGGATTCTTCTGGGCAGTAGGCAATGGCGGAGATGGAATTAGGTCAGAAGAAAATTTAGACTGTGATGAAAAAGTAGAAGAAAGTGCTTTTTGCATTAAACATACTTGTAGCAAGATGAATTGTAACGATGCTGTTATCGGTATAAACCTAGCAGATGGAAGAACAACCCCTAGTGTATATCAGGGAAACAACCCGGACGGTTATACCCCTTATTGTGCAAAGCATTTTTGCTGGGAAAACGGTTGTAAACAACCAAAAAGCAATCCTGATAACGAAAATGTTTACAAAGATATAGATGAGGATAAATGTTTGTACTTCCCTAATTATTGTAACTTACATAATAGTGATTGTACTATTGTAAATTGTAATAAAGATGTGCCTGTTGATGTATATGAAAAAACAGGAAAGTTAATGTGTGAAGACCACTTTAATATGTTCTTTGATAGTGAAGGAAATCCTAGAAGTGATGTTTCTACTGAATTAAAAAAATGTAAGCTTTGCGGTTCAAAGGCACTTCCTGAAATGATGGTAGAAGAAATTTGTGCGGTGTGCTTAGATAAACTAAATAGCGGTGAAAAGATTATTACAGGAGACGGCGAAGTAATAGATGAAGGAACAATAATCGATGACATTGGTTCAGCATTTGCTGGTGATTTTAAAAATAGAGTAAAAGATGTTCTTCAAAGAGCCGGCATTACAAAATGCCCTAATTGTGAAGAAGGAACAGTTTGGATTGAATCTAATGGTAAACTATATTGCAGTAAATGCAATACAGCTCTTGACGGAACCCAGTTAACAGAAACAGATGATGATACTGATCCTGAAGGCGGAGGAACTTCTGATAGTTACACTCCTTCGGGAGGTTATTATCCAACAGGTAGTGGCGGAACGACGACGACATATGTAGATCCTGCTAGTTGCAACCATAATAATTACCCTGTACCGAATACAGTAACATTTACAAATAAAACAAAAACAACTCATCTTCAAGTTTGGACATGCACTGGATGTAATTCAAGAAGGGAAGAAGAGTATCAGCATACGTATATCAATGGAATATGTGTGTGCGGTGCTAATGAGGAAGACGCAACCTCAGATGAGTCGAAAACGGATAATAATAAGACAGATGAAACTGAAAAAGATACAACTTTGCCGGAAATTTCTATTGTAGAACCAAGTGAAGTAAGTGGAAAACTTACAAGCGGTTCGACGGTAAAAGCATACTTAAATGGCAGTAATCCGAGACTTATTTTGCTATTGACTGACGATACTGAAATAGCAAGTATTTCATACAGGCTTTTATGGGATGATGTAAGTGTGAGAAATAATGTTGAATTTTCAGGAAAAGAAAAGTTGTATGAAATTCCGCTTGGCACTTTAAAAGAAAAGAGTGGGAATATATTAATAGAAGAAGTAGCTGATAAAAGTGGAAATAGTTTGACAAGTATCTTGATTGAAGTAATAATACCTGAAATCGGAGAAGATATTGCTTCCGAAAAAGACCCTCCTTATGTTGAAGGCTATTGGGAAGCAGAGAATGAATGGATTTTGTAAGAACAAAAAGAATAGGTCGAAAGACCTATTTTTTGTTTTATATATTGCAAAAGTGGAGTAAAAAGGATAATATTATCTCATAAGTGGTTGAAAGTGGAGTGAAGTGGTACGAGATTCCACTGTGGGGGTGAGAAGTTTGTTCATAGGCGAATATAGACATAGCTTAGACGTTAAAGGCAGAATTATTGTCCCGGCTAAATTTAGAGAAGGTCTTGGGGATAAGTTTGTTTTGACTAAAGGCTTAGACGGTTGCCTTTTCGCTTATTCAAAACAAGAGTGGTCGAACTTCGAAGATAAGATAAAAGAGCTCCCGCTTACTAATAAGGACGCAAGAGCTTTCGTAAGATTTTTTTTCTCGGGAGCTGTTGAATGTGAAATTGATAAACAGGGGCGTACATTGATACCACCGATGTTACGCGAATATGCCGGACTTAGTAAGGACCTTGTTATTATTGGCGTTTCAACCAGAGTTGAATTATGGAGCCAAGAAAAATGGGATAGCTACAGTGAGGCAGAAGATTTGGAAGCGGACGTACTGGCTGAGAAGATGGCTGAACTTGGTATTTAGTCCTTATACGGCCGGCTGAGGGGTGTTACTATGGAATTTTTGCATAAACCGGTTTTATTACATGAGTGTATTGAAAATCTTTCGATTAGACCTGATGGGGTTTACTTGGACGGAACACTCGGCGGTGCGGGACACTCTCTGGAGATTGCGAAATTGTTAAACGAAAAAGGAATGTTAATCGGAATTGACAGAGATATTGAAGCGATTAATGTGTCGCGTGAGAGACTAAAAGGTGTAAAAACTACTGTTAATTTGGTTAATGATAATTATAAGAATATTAAAGACGTTTTAAAGAATTTGAGGGTAGAAAAGGTTGATGGGATTTTGCTTGATTTAGGCGTGTCTTCCTACCAACTCGACAATCTGGAAAGAGGGTTTAGTTATCGTTATGATGCGACCCTTGATATGCGGATGTGTACAGAAGATAAAATTACCGCAAAAGATGTGGTAAACCAATATACTAAAGATGAATTAATTAGAATTTTTAGAGATTACGGCGAAGAAAAATGGGCATCGAGGGTTGCTGAGTTTATCGTAAACGAGCGAAAAAATAAGCCGATTTCGACTACATTTGAACTCGTAGATATTATTAAAGCCGCAATTCCTGCCGGTGCCAGGGCAGACGGTGGTCACCCTGCAAAGCGTATTTTCCAGGCAATCAGAATTGAGGTAAATGGAGAAATTGATACGTTAAAGAAATCAGTTGAAGATGCAATTGACTGCTTAAAGAGCGGTGGAAGGATATGTATTATTAGTTTCCATTCACTTGAGGACAGGATCGTGAAGGATGTCTTTAATGAAGCAGCTAGAGGGTGCAAGTGTCCGCCGGATTTTCCTAAATGTGTATGTAATGGTAAAAAAATCGTAAACATTTTAAGTAAAAAGCCGATATTACCTTCGGGTGTTGAATTGGATGAGAATATAAGGGCTCATAGTGCAAAGCTAAGAGTTGCAGAAAAAATTTAAGACTGTTAAAGGGCATCCCCCTTTTAACATATATACAAAAGAAGTAAGGCTAGCCTTACTAAAACACAAAAGATAAATATCCTATAAAATTTACAAAAGAAAAATAAGAAAAGATACTTAAGAAAAGCCATTAAAGGTAATTACAAAAGAGGATTTTAGAAATATTTACTAATGATGAACAAACAGGAGAAGCTTTTGTATTCTCCTGTTTTTACGTAATACGAGATTTTTTAAGGAGGGTTGTTATGGCACCGCTTAGGCAAGAAGATGATTATTATTTTGAAGAGTATAAAGCAGTGCCGAAGCAACCTGTTAAAGAGGTTAAAAAAAAGGCACCTAAAGCTATTCCAAAGGTAAAAAAGAAAAATAAAGCAAACGTTTTTTTAGGTATTTCTATTTTCGCAGTTGCACTTACTATTATGTTAAGATATGCAATGATAAACAATATGAATATGGAAAATATAAGTCTTAAGAAAGAGCTTGAGACTACGAGTAATGTTAACGCACAGCTACAACTTGTTGCTGAGAAACAGATTAACTTAAGTGAAATTGAAGAATATGCAAAAAATAATTTGGGATTTCAAAAGCCTCAAAACTACCAAATAGAGTATATTAATGTAGATAAAGAGGATTTAATAGATAATAAAGTGGTATCTGAGAATAAAAAAGGTATAAAAGAAATATTATTAAGTATAGTTGAATTTTTTGAATAAGGAAAATCTTTGATTTTCCTTATTTGTTAATTATGGAGATTTTTGTGACTTTCGTCGTTAATTTGCAAAGTAACGAAGGGATGTGTTTTTGGTTGGCAAGAAAAGATATGAAATTAAGTAACAGAAAGAGGATTTTGATTTTATTTGTGGGTGTTGTAGCGGTTGCCGCTTTACTTGTTGTAAGGCTTATATGGGTTCAGGCTATAGATAGTTCGAGACTTCAAGAGATGGCATATGATCAGCAGACGCGAGATAGAACTATTAATTCCGCCAGAGGAACAATTTATTCGTCTGACGGGAAGGTTTTAGCGATTAGTGCTTCTATGGAGACGATTAGCGTTACGCCGGCACAAGTAAAAAATCCTGCAGAGTTGTCTCAGAAATTAGTTGATTTGCTTGCTCTTAATTATGACGAGGTTTATGAAAAGGTAACATCAAACTCAAATTTGGTTACTATTGCGAAAAATGTTGAAAAAGAAATTACAGATGTTTTAAGAGAGTGGATAAGCGAAACAAAGACAAACGGGGTAAAAATTGATGAGTCAACAAAGCGTTATTATCCTAATAATAACCTTGCTTCTCATGTTTTAGGTTTCGTTGGTACAGATAACCAAGGGCTTTACGGAATAGAAAAAACTTATGAGGATATTTTAACAGGGATACCGGGAAGGGTTATTTCTGAGACGGACGGAAAGGGAAATGATATCCCTTTTAGTTCAGAAGAATATTATGCACCTCAAAACGGAAGAGATTTAGTGCTTACGATAGATTCATCAATTCAATATTTTACTGAGAAATATTTAAAACAGGCAGTTATTGATAACGATTGTAACAAAGGTGGAGTTGCGATCGTTATGAAGCCGTCTACCGGAGATGTTTTGGCTATGGCGGTTGCACCTGATTTTGATCCGAATAATGCGTTTGGACCGTATACAGTCGAGCAGGAAGAAACATGGAGTACGATGGAGTCGGCTGAGAAAAAGAAGATAAGAGAGTCGATATGGAGAAATATGGCTGTTTCCGATACATATGAACCGGGTTCGACTTTTAAGGTAATCACTCTAAGCTCTGCACTTGATTCCGGCACAATCGATGCAAACAGTCAGTTTGTTTGCACAGGTTCATATTTAGCAGGCGGCGCCAGAATGAAATGTTGGAGATACTATAGACCTCATGGACTTCAAAGCGTTCAGGAATGTTTAGGAAATTCTTGTAACCCTGCTTTTATACAAATTGGTTTAAAAATGGGTAAAGAGATTTTTTATAAATATATTGAAGCTTTTGGGCTTACTGAGAAAACAGGAATTGATTTGCCGGGAGAGGCAAGCGGTATTTTCCATTCAATTCAAAATGTTAAAGACGCAGAGCTTGCAACAACATCTTTCGGTCAAAGATTCCAAGTTACGCCGATTGAACTTATTACCGCTATTTCTGCTGTTGCAAATGACGGAAAGCTTATGGAACCTAGAGTTGTTAAAGAAATAAGGGATTCTGAGGGAAATGTGCTTAGCAAAAATGAGCCGACGGTTGTAAGACAGGTTATTTCAAAGCAAACGTCAGAGCAAGTAAGAAGCATGATGGAGTATGTTGTTTCTGAGGGAACAGGTGGAAATGCGTATATTGAAGGGTATAATGTCGGAGGAAAGACAGGAACCGCAGAACAAGGGACAGGAGATAATACATGGTATGTAGCGTCATTTGTCGGTATCGCTCCCGCAAATAATCCTGAAATTTCAGTTTTAGTTGCACTTTTTGATCCGAAAGGTGCAAGCCATGGTGGTGGTGCGATTGCTGCACCGGTTGTAAAAAATATTATTGGCGATACAATGAGATATTTACAAATACAGCCAAACGAGACCGGCGAAAATACAGGTGTTATTGTGCCTGAGGTTAGAGGCCTTACTATAACAGATGCCAAAGCTAAGTTAAAAGAAGCAGGATTGAAGTTTCATATTAATGGGGAGTCAAATGATACGGTTACGATTCAGGACCAGATTCCTAAGCCAAACGTTGAAGTACTTGAAAATTCAACTATAATTTTATATACTGAGGCTGATGCAGATAGAGTTACTGTTACGGTTCCGAATGTTTACGGAAAAACGGCAGATGAAGCTACAACATTACTTAAAAATGTTGGACTTAATATTAACATAGAAGGACTTGGAACGGCAGCTTCGCAAAGCCCTGCAGCGGGTACAAAAGCTGAGCGTGGAAGTATAGTCAATGTTAAATTTAAGATTACAGAGGTTGACTAAATTATTGTGAGGAGAGTAGCTATGAAGTTACGTGATATTTTAAAAGATGTTAAAATTTTAGATTTGAATGTTAGCTTAGACGAAGAAGTAGCGGATATTACAGGCGATTCACGGAAGGTTTTTAAAGATTCGGCGTTTATTTGCCTAGAAGGTACGAAATTTGATGGTCATTTATATATAAAAGATGCGATTAATGCCGGGGCAAAGATTCTAATAACGCAAAAAGAAATGAAATTTTTAAATAATGAAAAATTTGTTAGAATTGAGGCTACCAGAAAAGGAATTGCAAAGATTGCCTGCAATTTCTTCGATAATCCTTCTAAAAAGTTTAAATTAGTGGGTGTTACCGGAACTAAGGGGAAAACGACAACAACGTATATGATTAAGTCTGTTTTAGAAGAAAAAGGACTTAAGGTCGGAATTATAGGAACAATTGAGGCGAAAATCGGTGAAATACAACTTATGGCTTCAAGTAACACGACGCCTGATGCAATCGGACTTCAGAGACTTTTTTCAAAGATGGCAGACGAAAATGTTGATGCTGTCGTGATGGAAGTTTCGTCGCATGCACTTGACTTAGATAGAGTTTACGGAAGTGATTTTGATATTGCTGTTTTTACAAATTTAAGTCAGGATCATATGGATTATCATAAAAATTTTGAGAATTACTACCAGGCTAAAAAACGTTTATTTTCAATGTGTAAAAAAGCAATAGTAAATGTTGATGATAATTATGGCAGAAGGCTTTTTGATGAAATTATATGTGATAAGAAGTCGTTTGCGATAGATTCTTTTGCAGATATTAAGGCAGATAATTTTGAAGTTTCTGCTCAAAATGTTACTTTTTTTGATAATAGCGAAAAATTTGCAGTAAAAATACCCGGTAAGTTTTCTGTGTATAATGCACTTTCGGGTATTGCTGTTGGATATGAGTTTGGGTGTACTCATGATGAAATTCAACGTGGGTTTGATAATTTGGTTGTACCTGGGCGTTCAGAAATTATTGATATCGGGACAGATTTTACCGTTATGGTTGATTATGCCCATTCGCCTGATAGTTTAAAAAATATTTTGTTGGCGACTCGTGAATACGCAAAGGGAAGAATTATTTGTGTATTTGGATGTGGCGGAGACAGAGATAAAACTAAGAGACATATTATGGGAGAGATTTCCGGAAAACTTGCGGATATTTCTATTGTTACGTCAGATAATCCGAGAAGTGAGAATCCGGATGAAATTATTTCTGAAATTGAAGAAGGACTAAAACATATAGATAAAGAATATTTTAGAGTTAGTGATAGGGCAGAGGCTATTTTTAAAGCTTTATCAATTGCTGAAAAAGATGATGTTATAGTCATTGCGGGTAAAGGGCATGAAACTTACCAGATTTTAGGCGATAAGACTATACATTTTGATGACAGAGAACAGGTTAAAATTCAGTATAATAGATTAAAAGAGACTAAGTAGGGAAGCTAGAGAAGGGCGGAAATTGTATGGGTTTAAGGACATTAATAAATTCTATTTTAACACCTCAGGTAAAATATTTGATTGCTGCATTTTTTGTTACATGGATTTTCGGAATTTTAATTTTAAATTTGCTAAAAAAATTTCATGTTAGTCAACATGTAAGAAATGATGGACCGGAGAGTCACTTGAAAAAAGAGGGAACTCCGAGTATGGGCGGGTTGATTTTTTTAGCCGGAATTACTTTTACTGCTATTATGGCAATAATTAAGAGTGCTATGGGAAAAGGGACATTATTCGGACTTTTGTTTGTTACTTTGGCTTTCGGATTTGTAGGATTTATTGATGATTACATAAAAACTAAAAAAGGTCGTTCACTTGGACTTAAGGCTTGGCAAAAGATGATTTTGCTTTTGATAGTTTCAGGTGTTTTTACGGCGTATATTCTTACGCAGCTTGGAATCGGAACAGAAACGTATCTGCCTTATATTCCATTTGTATCTTTTTCGAGGCAGTTTATTGACATCGGCTACTATTTCTTTGTGCCGTTTTCTATACTTGTTCTTATTTCTACTACGAATGTTGTTAATATTACCGATGGTTTAGACGGCTTAGCAACAGGTATTACTGTTATAATTATGACTTTTTTTACGGTTATTTCGATTGCTTTAGGAAATACGGCAGCTATGATTTTCTCTGCTATTGTTACAGGGGCGTGCTTGGCGTTTTTAGTGTATAATATTAATCCGGCGATGGTTTTTATGGGTGATACAGGTTCGCTTGCACTGGGTGGTGCAATTGGTGCTGTTTCGTTAGTTTTACAAGTGCCGTTACTTCTTTTTATAGTTGCCGGTATTTGTGTTATCGAGGCACTTTCTGACATTATTCAGGTTGTATATTTTAAATTAAGTCACGGGAAAAGGGTCTTTAAGATGGCACCGCTTCATCATCACTTAGAGCTTAGTGGTTGGAGTGAGAGAAAAATTGTTTGGACTTTTTGGTTATGGAGCATAGTTTTTGCTGTTATCGCATTTATTATAATGTAGGTTTTAGAATAAATGGCGAAAGGAGAATATGATGAAATCTAAGTTAAAACCTTTTGATTATACATTGTTTACTGTGGTATTGATTATTTTTGGGGTTG